>CALMDF010000517.1 GCA_937864895.1 uncultured Holophagales bacterium
GGCCGCGGCACGGGAGGCGGGGCGCTCCGGCGCGAGGAGACGGATGCTCATGGGGCGGTGGCCGAGTCTAGCGAAGGCGAACGGAGGATGCGGCTCCTCCGCCTCGGGGAAAGAGCCGGACGTCCCGACGGCCGTCGGGACCGCCCCGCAGATCTGGCTCCCCCTTTTCGACGGCGACTCCTCTTCACCCCGGGGGCATAATCTCCGCCTCGTGCGGTTCGTCCTCGTCGACCGGTTCCTCTTCGTCGAGCCGGGAAAGCGAAGTGTTGCCCTCAAGACGTTCGACGCGGGGGAGGCGTTCTTCGAGGACCACTTCCCCGGGTTCCCGGTCGTCCCCGGCGTCCTCCTGACGGAGGCGATCGGACAGACGGCCGGCTGGCTTATCGGCTCCACTCTCGGACCGGAGCGCTGGCCGCTCCTCGTCCGGGTCGACCGGGCGCGGTTCGTGCGGCTCGTCCGCCCGGGCGAGGAAATTCTCCTCGAGGCCGAGGTCACCTCGGTCCGTGGCGAGGACTTCGAGACGCGAGGGACCGCGAAGGTCGGCGGCGAGCTCGCGGCGGACGCCCGGCTCCTCTTCCACGCCTTCCCCCGTCCGCCGGAGGCGGGCCCCGCGGGCTTCGACGACTGGGCCCGCGGCGTCGCCGAGCGGACCGGCCTCGCGGGGCTGAAGCCGTGAGGCGCGCGCTGGGCCTTTTCCTGCTTCTCGCCGGGACCTACCTCGCGGCCCGAGTCGCCGTGGCGCACGCCGTCTCCGGCCGCTCGCCGGCTCCGGGTCCCCTCGCCGTCCACGCGGTCGCCGTTCCCGTCCTCCAGCTCGCGGTCCTCGAGGGCCTCCGGAGATGGCGGCACCGGTCCGGAGCCCCTTCGTGAGGATCCTCGTCAGCGCCGGAGAGGTCTCCGGGGACGTCGCCGGGGCTCGCCTCGCCCGGGAGCTCCGCGCGCGCCGCGAGGACGTCTCGCTCCTCGGCCTCGGAGGCCCGAGGATGGCGGAAGCGGGCGTCGAGATCCTTCGGGACACGAACTCCCTCGGCACCGTCGGCATCTCCGAGTCCTTCCGCGTCGCCCCGGCCCTCGTACGCGCCTTCGCGACGGTCCGCGAGCGCGTCGCCGCGGAACCGCCGGATGTCGCCGTCCTCATCGCGAACGACGTCTTCCACGTCGCCCTCGGCCGCTGGCTCCGCCGCCGGGGCGTCCCGACGGTCTCGTACTTCCCGCCGCAGGTCTGGATCTGGCGATCCCTCGCGCGCCTCTTCGCCCCGAGCTTCGACGAGGTCCTCACCTCCTTCCCCGACGAGGAGAAGGTCTGGCGGAAGGCAGGCTGCTCGACGACGTTCGTCGGCCACTACCTCGGCGACCTTCTCCGCCCGGCGAGCGACGGCCAGAAGTCAGCCGCCCGAGCGGCCCTCGGCCTCGACGGCGGCCCGCTCGTCGCCCTCCTCCCGGGAAGCCGGCGGCACGAGGTCCGCCGGCTCGCCCCGGTCCTCCTCGACGCGGCCCGGCTCCTCCACGAGGCGGACCCCCTCCTGCGCTTCGTTCTCCCCGTCGCCGAGCCGCTCTTCGCCGCCGAGATCGACGCTCTCGTCGCCGGGCGCGGGCTCGCGGGCGCCGTCTCCACCGTCTCGAGGAGCCACGACGCCCTCCGCGCCGCCGACCTCGCCCTCCTCGCGTCGGGCACCGCGTCGCTCGAGGCCGCCCTCCTCGGGACGCCGATGGTCGTCGTCTACCGCGTCGCGGCGCTCACGATCGGCGTCGTCCGCGCCGCCATTGCCCTCGACCTCATCGACTCCGACACCGTCGCCCTCCCGAACCTCGTCCTCCACCGCCGCGTCGTCCCCGAGCTGACCCAGGGAGACGTCGCCGGCGCGAAGATCGCCGCCGCGGCGGCTCCCCTCCTCGCGAGCGCGGCGGATCGCGAGCGGCAGCGCCAGGCGCTCGGCGAGGTCTCGCGCCTCCTCTGGGCCGGGGGGAGCGACGCCCGCGCGGCCGAGGCGATCCTCGCCGTGGCCGACCGCCGTGCAGTTCCGGCGCCGGATCTCGCGACCGCCGTGACGGCGGGCGAGGAGAGCTGACCGTGCGGCGCGTCGTCGTGACCGGCCTCGGCGTCGTCACGCCTCTCGGCGCCTCTCTCGAGGCGACGCGCGCCGGGATCGCCGCTGGCCGGGCCGCCGTCGGCGACGCAACTCTCTTCGACGCCTCCCCGTTCTCCTCGCGACTCGCGGGGGAAGTGAGGGACCTCGACCCGCGCCTGCATTTCCGTCTCCCCAAGGCCCTCAAGCTCTGCGACCGGCGCACCCGGTTCGCCGTCTCCGCCGCGGCGATGGCCCTCGCCCACGGCCGATTCCCGGCGGGGGGAGGCGATCGGCTCGGCGTGGCGATCGGGACGAGCGGCTCGGACCTCGGCGCCGACGACCTGACCGCCGCTCTCGCCCGCGGCGGGGAGCCGGCCCGCGCCGCCGAGGACACCGCCGCCTTCGGGGAGGCGGCCATGGCGGGGCTCAACCCCCTCTGGCTCCTCGTCCACCTCCCGAACATGGCGAGCGCCCACGCGGCGATCCAGGTCGAGGCTCGCGGGCCGAACACGACCGTCATGACGGGCCACGCCGCCGGCCTGCAGGCCGTCGTCGAAGGGGCGGAGTGGATCCGCGAGGGAAGCGCCGACGCCGTCCTCGCCGGCGGCGCCGACGCGCCCGTCCACGCCTTCGCCTTCGCCGCCCTCGAGCAGGCCGGGCTCCTCTCCGGCGCCTCGCCGTTCGTTCCGGGAGAAGGAGCGGCCGTCCTCCTCCTCGAAGAGCTCGAAGCGGCCGTCGCCCGCGGCGCGCCCCTCCTCGCCGAGCTCGTGGCCCACGCCCTTGGGTGGGATTCTGCGGCCGAGGTCGCCGCCACCGCCCCGCCCGTCCCGGCGGCGCTCCTCGAGCGTCTCGCCGGAAACCTCCTCGCCGCGCACGCCCCGGCGGCCCTCGCCCTCGCGCTCGCCGACGGCCTCGAGGGCCCCGTCTGCGCCTCGACGTCGGGACCGTTCGGCGAGGCGTGCGCCCTCGTCGCCCTCCCCGCCCCCGGGACCGAAAGGAACGCCGCATGACCCCGACCCGCGAAGAGATCGCCTCCCGCGTCGCGGCGATCGTCGCCGACGCGCTCGACCAGCCCGCCGAGAAGGTGACCCCCGACGCCTCCCTCGTCGACGACCTGGGCGCCGAGTCGATCGACTTCCTCGACATCGTCTTCCGCCTCGAGAGCGCCTTCGGCCTGAAGATCCCCGAGGACGAGATCTGGCAGGGAGCCTTCGAGGGCGTCGGCGACGACCCGGATCTCCTCGCGGCCCGCCTCGCCGAGCTGAAGGCGCGGCGCCCCGGGTTCCGCTGGGACCGTTTTCCCGAGCGGCCGAGCCGGGCCGACCTGCCGCGGCTCATCACCGTCACGACCGTCGTCGAGGACCTCGAGCGGCGCCTGGCCGAAGGAGCGGAGCCGGCCGCGTGAGGGCGCGCCGCCGCGTCGTCGTGACCGGCTGCGGCGCCGTCGCCCCGGGCGCGGCGAGCGCGCGGGAGCTCTGGTCGAACGCGACGAAAGGAGTCGCGGCGGTGGGACCCGTCTCCCGGTTCGACGCCTCGGCCTTTCCGGTCCGCATCGCCGCCGAGGCGGCCGACCCTTCGGGGGAGGCGCTCGCCCCGCTCGGGACGGACTTCGCCGGAAGGGGCCGGATCTCGGCCTTCGCCGCGGCCGCGGCCGGGGCGGCGCTCGCCGACGCGGGGCTCGCGCCGCACGGAGAGTGGGCGCGCCGCGCGGGGCTGTCTCTGGCCTCCGGGATGGGAACGTACGGACACGCCGAGGTCTTTCGCGCCGCGGCCGCGGCCGCTTCGGAGCCGGACTTCCCGGCGAGGGCGTTCTCGGAGCGGCTGAGGGAGGAGGTCCTCCCCCACGCCGGCGAGAGGCAGACGCCGGGCGCTCTCGCAGCCCGCCTCGCCCGCTCCGCCGGGATCGAAGGCCCGGTCCTGGCGTCGATGACGGCCTGCGCCGGAGGGACCCAGGCGATCGGCGACGCTTTCCGGTGGATCCGCCGCGGCGAGGCCGACGTCGTCCTCGCCGGCGGCTCCGACTCCGAGATCTACCCGATGGGCCTCGCTTCCTTCTGTCTCCTCGGCGCGCTCTCCCGGCGCAACGACGAACCCGCCCGCGCGAGCCGCCCCTTCGACCGCGCGCGCGACGGCTTCGTCCTCGGCGAGGGCTCCGGCTTCCTCGTCCTCGAGGAGCGCGAGGCGGCCCTCCGGCGCGGGGCGACGGTCCTCGGCGAGATCGCCGGCTTCGGGTCGGCGTGCGACGCCTTCCGCGTGACCGACCCGCACCCCGACGGGCTCGGGGCGATTCTCGCGATGCGCCGCGCGCTCGAGGACGCCGGCCTCGCGCCCGCCGACGTCGGCTACGTCAACGCCCACGGCACCTCGACGCCGGGCGGCGACCGGGTCGAGGCGCTCGCCCTCGGCGCCGTCTTCGGCGAGGGGCTCCCGCGTGTCGCCGTCAGCTCGACGAAGTCGATGATCGGACACCTCACGGTGGCGGCCGGGGCCGTGGAGGCGATCGTCACGCTCTACTCGATCCGGGACGGGCTCGTCCACGCGACGCTGAACCAGGAAACGCCCGACCCGGACTGCCCGCTCGACACCGTTCCCGAGGGACCGCGCCGCCTCGACCTGCGCGCGGCGCTGTCGAACTCGTTCGCCTTCGGCGGGCAGACGGCCTGCCTCGCCTTCGTCCGCGCGTGAGAAGCCGCGCCTTCTCCCCGCCCCGCCTCCTCGTGCGGCTCCTCGCGCGCCTCTACGGGGCGCTTCACGCGACGCTGCGTTTCGACGCCTACCTCCCCGACGGCTCGCGGACGACGCCGGGGACCTACCCCTTCGGCCCGGAGGTCTTCGCCCTCTCCGAGCGGGACGCCCTCGCCCTCGGCGGCCTCCTCGCCTCGGCGCGTTTCACGACCCTCATCGCGCCGGGCCGGGACGGCGACTGGGCGACGGAGGTGGCGACGGCCCTCGGGGGCCGCGTCGTCCGCGGCGCGACGGCGCGGGGCGGAGCGCGCGCCCTCGCCTCCCTCCTCCGCGACCTTCCGTCGGATTCCGGCCCGCTCGCCCTCGTCGTCGACGGCCCTCTCGGCCCCGCCGGCGTCGCCAGGGCGGGGGCCGTCGTCTGCGCGGCGCACACCGGCCGGCCCCTCCGCCCCGTGGCGGCGGCCGCGCGCCGGGAGCTCGTCCTCGGCGCGACCTGGTCGAGGCTCTGGCTCCCGCTCCCCTTCTCGCGCGTCGTCGTCGTCGTCGGCGAGACGCTCCCGGTCGGCGCGGCCCCCGGGAGAGAGGAGCGGGAGGGGCTCGCCCGCGAGCTCACCGGCCGCCTCGCCGCCGCTCGCGAGCGGGCATCTGTGGAGGCGGCGGCGTGAGGCGCTTCCTCGCCGCCTGGGGCCTCCTCTCCGTTGCGTACCTCCTCGCAGCGGCCCTCTCGTCCTGGCTCCTCCTGAACCTCCTCGACCTGACGTACGAGGCATACGCGGCGTGGCTCCTCGTCCCCGTCGTCCAGGCGGTCGCCGTCGCGACGCGCCCCCCGCGCCGGCCGCTCCTCCCGCCGGGCCGCGCCCCGCTCTTCGCCGCGATCCCCGTCGGTCTCGCCGCCGCGGTCGTCGCCGGGGGCCTCCTGAGGCCGGCGAACGTGACGTGGGGCTTCCTCGTCCCGGGAAGCCTCCAGGAGCTTCTCCCGCGCGCGCTGGCGCTCCTCGCCGGAGCCGCGTTCCTCGCGGCGGCCGCGCGGTCCCGACGGGGACGGGCGCGGCTCGCGGCCCTCGGCGCGCTCCTCCTCCTGCTCGGTCTCGACGCCGTGCGGCCCTTCCTCGAGTCCCTTCCCGCCGAGGTCCTTCCGAAGCTGAATCCCTTCCTCGGCGGCCTCGCCGTCTACGGCGCCGTCGTCGTTCTCCTCTTCGTGGCGGCGCTCGCCGCCCAGCGCCCCCTCGAGGACGAACGTCCGTGGGCCGCCCGGCTCCTCGGCGTCTCGCTCGCCGTCACGTTCGCCGCGCTCCTGGGCGCGCTCCTCCAGCTCTTCCTCCACCCGTGGCTCGAACGGCACTGGTCGCTCCTCGTCCCCGCCGCCGCTTCCCTCGCCGCCTCGCTCGCGGCGGCCGCCGCCCTCGCGGCCCTCGTCCGTACGGGGGATGCGGCGTGACGGCCCGCGCTCTCCTCCGCCCCCTCGTCCTCGCACGGGACCTCCTCCTCGCGCTCCTCGCGCTGCCGTTCGTCCTCCCGCTTCGCTTCCTGCCGTGGAACGCCTCCTGCGCGCTCGGGAGCCTCTACGGTCTCGCCGCCTGGGTCTTCCTCGGGAAGGAGCGCCGGGCGGGGCTCCTGAACCTCAGGCGGGCGTACGGCCCCTCGATGTCGCGCTCCGAGGCGGGCCGCCAGGTGAGGAAGGTCTTCGCGAACCTCGGGAGGAGCCTCGCGGAGGGGATCCGCTTTTCCTCCTTCTCCTCCCGCTCCGACCGCTCGTGGGAGTCTCTCTACGAGGCCGAGGACCCTGCGCTCGAGGCGCGAATCCTCGCCGACCCGCGCCCGAAGGTCTTCGTCACCGGTCACCTCGGCTCGTGGGAGGTCGCGATGCAGATGCTCGACCTCAGGCTCGGGGGGCGGGGCGTGGCGGTGGCACGGCGCGTCGACAACCCCTTCGTCGACGCCCTCGCGAGGCGCGTCCGGCGGGGCGGCGGCGGGATCATCGAGAAGGCGGGCGCCGTGGCCCCCGCCCTCGCCGCGCTCCGCTCGGGCACGAGCGTGGCCGTCCTCCTCGACGAGAACGGCGGCCGCTCCGGCCCCTTCCCGCTCTTCTTCGGGCGGCCCGCCTCCACGCGCAAGACGCCGGCCCTTCTCTCCGCCCTCACGGGCTCGCCGATCGTCGTCGGCGCCGCCGTGAGACGCGGCGGCCGCTTCCTCTTCCGCCTCGCCCTCCTCGAGCCCCCGGCCGCCCCCCCGGCTCCGTGCGACGTCCTCGACACGACCGAGCGCATCGTGAGGACGTGGGAGGCGTGGGTCCGCGAGGACCCGCTCCAGTGGCGGTGGATCCACTGGCGCTGGAAGACCCGCCCGGGAGGGAGCGAGGAGACGTACACGCCCCGCGACGTCGCCGAGGCCTTCGCGGCCGACGGCCCCGCCGCCACGGAGGTTTCCGCGTGAGCACGCCCTTTCCCGACCTTCGAGGCCGCGTGGCCGTCGTCTCCGGGGGGACCCGCGGGATCGGCCGCGCCGTCGCCGTCGCCCTCGCCGCCTCCGGCGCCCGCCTCGTCCTCGGTTACCGCGCCGACGCCGCGTCGGCCGGGGAGACCGTCGCGGCCTGCGGCGCCCTCGGTGCCGAAGCCCTCGCGGTGCCCGCGAACCTCGTCCATCCCGAGGAGGCCCGCGCCCTCGTCGCGGCGGCCGGCGAGACGGTCGACGTCCTCGTCCACGCCGCGGCGCTCGGCTCCTTCAAGCCTCTCCTCGACGTGAAGCCCGCCCAGTGGGACCTGACGCTCGCCGTCAACGCGCGCGCCTTCCTCCTCCTCGCGCGCGCCGCGTCCGAACGGATGCCCGAGGGCGGGCGGCTCGTCGCCCTCTCGAGCCTCGGCAGCACCCGGTTCGTCCCCGACTACGGCGCGATCGGCCCCTCGAAGGCGGCGCTGGAGGCGGTCGCGAGGTCCCTCGCCGTCGAGCTCGGGCCGCGCGGCATCCTCGTCAACACGGTCTCGGCGGGTCTCGTCCCTACCGCGTCGGTGAAGCTCCACCCGGCGTTCGAGGAGCTCGCCGCCCGCGCCCGCGCCGCCTCGCCCCTCGGCCGCCTCGGGACGCCGGAGGAGGTCGCCGCGGCGGTCCTCTTCCTCCTTTCGCCGCTCGCCGCGTGGGTCACGGGACAGACGCTCGTCGTCGACGGGGGCGCGAGCCTCACGACCTGAGCGGCCCCTCGCCGCCGCCCACTACAATCGCGGCGCGTGTCCCGACCGCCCCGCATCGACCTTCCCGGAGCGCTCCACCACGTTTCGTGGAGGGCACTCGAACGGAGCCCCCTCTTCCGCGACGACGCGGACCGGGAGCGCTTTCTCGAGGAGCTCGGCCGGACCTCGGCCGAGCGGGGATGGATCGTCCACGCCTACGCGCTCCTCGGGACCTTCCTCGAGATCCTCCTCGAGACGCCGGCGCCGAACCTCTCGGCCGGGATGCGCGCCCTCGGCGGGCGCTACGTCCAGGCCTTCAACCGCCGGCACGGGCGGGGCGGGCCCCTCTTCGAGGGACGCTTCCGGTCGCTCCTCGTCGACCCCGAAGTGGCCTTCCTCGACGCGGCCCGCAGCGTCGCGCTCGCCCCGGTGAGGGCCCGCCTCGCGCGGGCCGCACTCGACTGGCGCTG
>CALMDF010000518.1 GCA_937864895.1 uncultured Holophagales bacterium
ACGAGCCCGTTGTCGGTCTCGGCCGGCCGGATGACGACGATGTAGCGGGCCCTGGGGTCGCAGTGGCTCGTGACGTCGGTCGGGAGGACAGCCGCCGTCAGGGAGACGAGCCGCGCGCTCCCCTCGCCGCAGCGGAGGATCGCGCGCCGTCCTTCCTCCCGGAGGCCCTGCTCGAGCGACTCTCGAAGGGTGTCGGAGGGGCCGAAGAGGCGCGCCCCGACGAGCTCCTCGATGGGGCGTCCCAGGGAGGCCGCGACCGCGCCCGGCCAGGCGAGCTCGTCGAGGGTCTGGCTGGCCCGGATGACCCGGAAGTCGGCGTCCAGGACGACGAGGACCCGTCCCAGCGCCTCGAAGACCGTTTCCAGGGTCCCGAACCCGCTCGGAGCGACATCGGAACTTTTGGCGGCTCCGGCGTTTACGGTGGTGGGCAGAGTGTCGGACACTGGCGTAATCTCTTCAGTTCGGGCCAACCCCGATTATTCCATCCCGAGGGTGAGCATGACGTCCATCTACTTCGGAGAGGAACACGAGAGCTTTCGCCGGACGGTCCGGCAGTTCCTCGAGAGCGAGGTTGCGCCCTTCGCGAGGGAGTGGGAGGAGGCGCGCCGGATACCGCGGGAGACCTTCCGCCGGATGGGAGACCTGGGCTTCCTCGGCATCCTCTTTCCCGAGGAGCTGGGCGGCACGGGAGCCTCGATCTTCCACGCGCTCGCCTTCCTCGAGGAGCTGCCCCGCTCGCTCATGGGGGGCTTCGTCGCGTCCGTCTCGGTGCAGTCGTTCATCGCCACGGGGGCCCTCCACCTCCACGGGACGGAGGGGCAGAAGCGCCGGTGGCTCGCCCCCTCGATCGCCGGGACGATGGTGGGAGCGATCGCAATCTCCGAGCCCGACACGGGCTCCGACGTCGCCGCGATTCGGACGACGGCCCGGCGGGAGGGCGGCGCCTGGGTCATCGACGGCGCCAAGACGTGGATCACGAACGGCGTCGAGGGCGACTTCGTCGTCGTCGCCTGCCGTACGGACGGGGACGCCGGCGCCGGCGGCCTCAGCCTCATCGTCGTCGAGGCCGACACGCCGGGCTTCTCGCGCACGAAGCTCAGGAAAATGGGCTGGCACTCGTCCGACACCGGCGAGCTGACGTTCGAGAACGTCCGCGTCCCGATCGGGAACCTCGTCGGCGGCGAGAACGAGGGCTTCTACCTCATCATGGAGACCTTCGTCCTCGAGCGGCTCGTCACGGCGGCGACCTCGATCGGGAGCACCCGGCTCGCCCTCGAGGAGACGCGGAAGTACGTCCTCTCGCGCGAGGCCTTCGGCCGGCCGATCGGGAAGTTCCAGGCGATCCGCCACCGCCTCGCCGACCTCCACGCCGAGCTCGAGGCGGCTGCCCAGCTCGTCTACCACGCGGCCTGGCTCCACGAGCGGGGAGAGAACCCCGTAGCCGAGGCGTGCATGGCCAAGCTCCTCGCCACCGAGCTCTCGAAGAAGACGGCCGACGAGTGCCTTCAGTTCTTCGGGGGTTTCGGGACGGTGGAGGAGTACCCGATGGAGCGCTTCTTCCGCGACGCCCGCTTCGGGACGATCGTCGCGGGGACGAGCGAGATCATGCGGGAGGTCATCGCGAAGGCCGCGATCGACGGCGTGACGTTCCCGAAGAGGGAGGCCGGCGAGGCCGCCCCGGCCCCCGAGCCGAACCCGGGCGACCTGGCGCCTCCCGCTCCCTTCGACGGGGCGGCGGAACCCGCGTTCGAGGCGGGCGAAACGTTCGCCGCCGGCGACCTCGTCCCCGACCTCTTCGAGGCGGACGTGACGGAGACGCTCGACTCCGTCTTCACCGAGGTCTCCGCCGCGGCGGCCCCGGCCGAATCGGAGCCCGTCTCCGTCGAGGAGTTCCCCGCGCCGGACCCCGAGCCCCCGGCGTCCCCGCTCGAGGCGACGGAGCCGTCGTTCTTCGCGCCGCCCCCGTCCCCGGCGCCCGTGATCCACGACGTCGTCACCCTCGTCACCGGGCCCCCGTCGATCGCGATGAAGCTCCCGGTGCCGGCGAACGTCGTCGAGCTCTTCGAGACGCTCCCGATCCGGTTCCGACCCGACCGGGCGGCCGGCTGGAACGCGCGCTTCCACTTCCGCTTCAAGGACGCCGCGCGGTCCGACTGGACCGTCGTCATCGAGGACGGGACCTGCAGGACGGTCGAGGGGCACGACGGGACGCCCGACTGCGTCGTGACGACGACCGAGAAGACCTACCTCGGCATCGAGAGCGGGCAGCAGTCTCCCGAGACCGCCTTCCTCCTCGGGAAGGTGAAGGTCTCGAACATCGGGGCGATGACGAAGTTCGGGCGGGCGTTCCGGAAGGTGGCGACGTGACGGCGGCGCTTCCCCTCGCCGGGACGGTCGTCCTCGACGTCTCCCGGATGCTCCCGGGCGCGGTCCTCGTGCGAAACCTCGTCGACCTCGGTGCGCGCGTCGTCAAGATCGAGGACCCGCACACGGGAGACCCGATGCGGGTGACGCCGCCCCTTCTCGGCGGGACGGGGGTGGGGTTCCTGACGTACTTCCGCGGCGTGGAGTCCGTGACGCTCGACCTGAAGTCCCCCTGGGGCGCCGCCGCCCTCCGGAAGATGGCGCGCCACGCGGACGTCCTCCTCGAGAGCTTCCGGCCCGGGACGCTGGAGCGCTGGGACCTCGGCTACGAGCGGCTCGCCTCGCAGAATCCCGGCCTCGTCGTCGTCTCCCTCTCGAGCTTCGGCTCGGAAGGTCCGGAGGCCGGGCGCATCGGCCATGACCTGAACTTCACGGCGCTCACGGGCTTCCTCTCCGAGCTGCCTGCCGGGGACCTCCCGCGCGTCCAGGTGGCCGACGTCGCCGCGGGGCTCCTCGCCGTCTCGTCCACCCTGGCGGCGCTCCTTCAGCGGCACCGGACGGGCCGGGGCGTCCACGTCGAGCAGGCCCTCGTCTCGGGGCCGCTCCCGTTCCTGGCGTGGTCCTTCGCGGAGCTCGCCGCCGGAGGGGGAGGTGTCCTCGACGGGATCCTCGCCGGAAAGAGCCCGGGCTACCGGACCTACGCCTGCTCCGACGGCGGCCGCGTGGCGCTCGGCGCCATCGAGCCGAAGTTCTGGGCCGCCCTCTGCGAGATGGCGGGGATTCCCGAGCACGCGGGCGACGGCCTCGACACGGGCGATCCGGGCGCCGACGCCGCAGCGAGGCTCGCGGCCGCCTTCGGCTCGCGCCCCCGCGCCGACTGGCTCACCCTCGCCGAGACGCTCGGCATCCCCCTGACGCCCGTGAACGACCTCGCCGCCGCCCGCGAGGACCTGGCCTCGCGGATGGAGCGGACGTCGGTCCCCGGCGGCGGGTCCGTCGAAACGCCGGCCGCGTTCCTGGGTTTCCCGGGCCTCCGACGCCCGCACGCGCCCGCCCCGGCCCTCGGCGCCGACACGTCGCGGGTGCTGCACGAGCTCGGGTTCAGCCCCGACGAGATCGGCGCCGTCTCGGGCTGACGGTCCCGTGATCCAGGGCGACGTTCCGAGCGATCACGAGCCGATCGGCGTCCGGGAGCGGCGTCTCGCCACCGCGGTCGACGCGTTTCTCGCGGTCGCGGCCGCCGGGGTCATGCTGGCGTGGGCCGCCGGGCATCCCGTCCTCTACTCGCCGGCGGCGCCGGTGATGTCCGTCTTCACGGCGTTCTCGCTCCTCGTCATGGTCCTCGTGCGGCAGGCCCGCCTCCACCTCGAGACCTGGCCCATCGCGCTCAGCCTCGCCATGACCGGCCTCGTCCTCGGCGGCAACGTGTCGTCGATCGTCATGCTCGCGATGATGCCGCCCGAGCTCTGGGCGGCCTTCCCGGGCATCGTCCTGACCTCGACCATGACGTCGATCGGGCTGGTGCTCTTCTGCTCCTACGACCTCGTGATCGCCCTCAGGGACACGCCGCAGTCCGCGTTCATCCTGGACGACCTGCTGATCCACCTGGCGCTCGTCCCGGGAGGGGTGAGCCTCCTCGGCTACCTCCTCGGCAATCCCACCTACCTGAGCGTCCACGCGGACCCGAGGATCGGGATCTCGCCCCTCGAGATGGCGTTCCTCGGGTTCTACGCGGTCAGCGCGGTCGTCTCCAACCCCAGGCTCTTCCTCTGGCAGTTCCTCGCCGCCGGCTGGACGAACCGCCTCGTCTTCGCAGGCCTGTTTGCGAACCAGTTCGTCGCGCCGGTCGTCGTCGCGCTGCTCCTGACGGGCCGGGGCTCGAAGGGGCCCGGGATCGAGCTCTTCGTCCTCCTCGCGGGCGTCGTGACGACGCTGTCGTTTCTGCTGCTCCAGGCCCGCGTGGCCCGGCGCGAGCGGGGTCCCTCGATCTCCCGGGCCTGAGACGCCCGCCCGCACCCGCGCCGCCGAGAACTACTTCGAGAGCTGCTCCTTCAGCGCCTTCGAAGGGCTGTGGTTCGCGTTGATCGTGAGCGCCTTGTCGAGGTCGGCGAGGGCCCGCTCCTTCAGCGAAGCGTCCTTCGTGTCGGTGAACATCGCGTTCAGCGCCTGCGCGCGGCCGTAGAAGAAGCTCTCGTTCCTGTCGTAGAGGCCGATCGCCTTGTCGTACGCCTCGACGACGAGCGGCAGCGCCTTGCGGGCCTTCGCCTTCTCCTGTTCCGAGAACACCGTGGCGGAGAAGACGTTCGGCGGCACGTTCTTCATGTAGAGCTTCACCGCGAAGTCGTTCAGGGCCGGCGCGGTGGCGAGGTCCGCCGGGAGGGCGTCGGGGATTCCGTCCGCGGCGGGGGCGGGGGCCACCTCAGCGGGCGTGGCGGCAGGCTCGGCGGCGGGGGCCGCGGCCACGGGGGCGGCCTCGGCGGGCTGCGGGGTCTCGGCGGGCTTGCCGCAGCCAGTGGGCAGGACGAGGAGGACGATTGCCATGAGAACGAGCGCGAAAAGCTTCGACGTCATGTTGGACCTCCCTTTTCCGGTAATTGTATCCATGCGCGAACGAACAATTCGTACCGGGACGGTACGGATGAAACGCCGCCGCCGCGGGGTCGTCAGGTCCCGGCGAGCCCCGTCCACAGGAACCACGCCCCCATCGCCAGCAGGAAGACCTGCGAGAGGCGGTTGACGAACGCGCGGTGCCGGGCGAGGAGCTCGTCGGCCAGGGAGACGCCGAGGAGGGCGGGGGCGGTGCCGAGGCCGAAGAGGGCGAGGGCGGCGGCGCCCTCGAGCGGGCCAGGGCGCGAGACGGCGGCGATGACGGCCGAGTAGAGGAGGCCGCAGGGGAGGAGGCCGAGGAAGAGGCCGATGGCGAAGGGGTGGCCGGGGACGCGCCCCTTCAGCCGGGCCGCCACCTTCGCGAAGAGGCTCCCCCCGGTCTCGAGGCCGGGGACGAGGTCGGAGAGGGCCACGAGAGCCCAG
>CALMDF010000519.1 GCA_937864895.1 uncultured Holophagales bacterium
CCTCGCCGATCGCCTTGACGACCTCGCCCCGCTTCGGGGCGGGGACGGTGCGCCACGACGCGAAGGCGGCGTGGGCCTTCCCGAGGATCCCGTCGAACTCCTCCCTCGTCACGTTGACGACCGAGGCGAGGGGCGAGCCGTCGACCGGCGAGACGACCTGCTGGACCTTGCCGCTCCCGACCCACGCGCCCGCGAAGCCCCCCGGGTTCCTCTCCTCGATTCCGAGCGCGCGAAGGATCTCCATCTCCGTCTCCGTCTTGAGCGACATCGTCCTACCTCCGGGGGAGGTTATGCGACAGAATTTCAAATAAATAAAGATCATTGTTTTCATTTTTATCATCGATATCATTCATATATGACGAGCCTCGACCTCCCGCATCTCCGTGCCTTCCACGCCGTCGTGCAGGCGGGCGGTTTCTCGGCCGCGGCCGGCCGCCTCAACGTCACGCAGAGCGCCGTCAGCCACGCCGTCGGCAGGCTCGAGCGCTCGGCGAAGGTCCGACTCCTCGACCGGCGCGGCCGGAAGGTCGTGACGACGCCCGAGGGGGAGATCCTCCGCGAGGCGTGCGAGCGCGTCTTCGCCACGCTCGAGGCCGCCGAGGAGGAGCTTCAGCGCGAGCGCAAGCGCGCGGAAGGCCGGGTTCGCCTCGGGGCGACCGTGGAGTTCGGGACGAGCGTCCTGATGCGCCACATCCGCCCGTTCCTCGAGGCGCACCCCGGGATCGAGATGGACTTCGTCCTCTCCCACGACCTCCTGACGCCGCTCCTCAACGACGACGTCGACCTCGCCATCGACTGCGTCGCCCACCCGCACCCCGACCTCGAGCGGACGCCCCTCTTCCGCGAGGCCTACATGGTCGCCTGCGCCCCCGACTACCTCGCCGACCACCGGATCGAGGAGCCGGCCGACCTCGAGCGCTGCGCGGTCCTTTCGATCGACAAGGGGTGCGCCTGGTGGGAGCGCTTCCTCGGCACCTTTCCGAAGAGCCGGCGCCCCTCCTTCGGCCGCGTCGTCGCCATCAACCACATCCGCGGCCTCATCACGGCCGCCGTCAGCGGCCTCGGCGTCCTCCTCGCGCCGAGCTACAGCGTGAAGGGCGAGCTCGACCGGGGCGCCCTCGTCCCCCTCTTCCCCGGCTTCCGCCCCCTCGAGGACCGCTTCGCCCTCTACCAGAAGTCCGGCAAGGCACGCCTCGCCAAGCACCGCATCCTGACGGAGTACCTGAAGGAGCTGACGCCGGCGGAGTTCGGGGGGTAGGGAGCGCGGCGGGCGCGGGGTACGCGAGAAACGGTCAGGCCGAGGCGAGAACCGGCTCCGGAAGCCATCCGGTGCGCTCGCGCCCGCCTCCTCCATCCGCCCCTCCTCGGCGAGAGCCGAAGCCGACTCCCGTTTCGATCCGGAAGGTCGTGTGGGACGATATGGAGGGAGAGGCTGCGTGCTCCGATGTCCGTCTCGAAGAACCGATACCGCGGAGGACCGGGGGCAGGACCTCGAGCCCGAGACCGGCCTCCCGCGAGCGGTGAGCCCCACACTCGACGAGGGCCGCGAGCGCCATCAACGGTCGAGACGAAAGTGAAGCGGGACGACACCGTCGGGGAGAGGATCGACGAGCTGCTCGGGTTCCTGCCGCTGTTCGAGGAGCCGGACCGGTCGTTCGTCACGAAGTGGGCGGGAGGCGCGCCCACGTCCGACGGCGCGACGACCATGCCCTTCCCCGTCTATGCGGAGGACGTCGCGGAGTTCTTCCGGCTGGCCGGCGGTCCGTTCTGGTGCGACTACGCCTACCGTCCGGCAGAAGCCGGCCGGCTGCTGCAGGACGACGCCTTCATCGCGCGGGCCACACTGGACGAAGTCAAGACCCTGCTGACGTACTGCGTGCGCGGCGAGCGCTTCTGCGACGGTCACTGGGAGGCGGTCCTGCAGGCCGGCAGGATCTCGGCGATTCTGCGCCGGCTCGCCGAGCTGCGGGGGCGGGCAGGGGGATCCGCCCGAACGGCTCCGTAGCGGCCAGGCGAGACGCTCGCGAAGGAGGGAGAGGCCACCATCGCGACGACGGCCGCGCCGATGCCGGGGCGCGAACCGGTCTACCCCGTACGCCTTCCGGCGAGGACCGCCTCGCACCGCGCCGCGAGACCGCGCGCCTCCCGCGAGGGGCATTCCTCCGCGGAGGAGGCGATCCGCGCGAGGACCTCCGTCGCCCGCGCCCGGTCCTCGCCCACCCAGGCCGAGAGGAGGCTCTCGACGTCCCGCCGAAGCGCTGCGGTGGCCGCCTCCCCCGCCCGGACGAGACTTGCGACGAGCGAAGGCACCGCCTCTCGGAGGTCCAGCGGGACGTCCCACTTCTCCACGTGGAGGAGCTGGAAGACACGCGCGTCGGAGACGGCCTTCCCGTCGGGCGAGCCGACGAGAGCCGCAGCCAGAGCCGCCGCCTTCTCCCGCATCCGTTCTCTCGCCGCGGCCGCGCGCTGGAGGCACTCGCGCTCGAGCCGCGCGCCCGTCTCCGGGTCGAGCCGCGTGAAGACGGTGGAGTCCTCCGAGCCCCCCGCGAGGTACTCGTACTCGAAGTCCCACGAGTAGTGCGTCCCGCAGAGCGGGCACTTGTGGAGAGCCCAGTTCGAGCGGCTCGTGTCGTCGTCGTAGTGGGGCGCTCCGACGATGACGAGCCTCCCGACCGCCGGTGGGAGAGGGTCTCCCCGACGTTCGTCGCCCGTGTACGAGTTCGACACCCGGTCCGGGATCGAGCTGCAGATCTCGCACCGCTCGTGCGGGAGCGGTCCCGCGGTCCCTCCGTCCGGCCCGCTCACGACGGCTCCCGCGAGGACGGATCGGCGCCGGCCTCCTCGCTCTCCCCGGCGCGCCACGCGGCGACGCGGTCGCGCCAGGCCTTCTCTCGGCGCGGCCGGGCGCGCAGGAGGAAGACGAAGGAGAAGCCGAAAAATGCGGCGAAGACGGCGGTGGCGAGGAACCGCGCGACGGCGTCGAGCCGGCCCTGCAGGATCGCGGCGAAGGCCGCGACGCAGACGAGGGCGGAAAGGACGGTCAGGGTGGCGACCGCGGCGAGCGCCCACGCGGGGACGCCCGCCGCGTGGAGGGCCGAAGCCTCGGCAAGGCCGGCAGGCAGGCCGTGGAGTCGCTGGAGCACGAAGACGGACGGGTGCGAGGGGTCGTGCCGGTTGTACCGCCCGGCGCGCTCGAGGAGATCGGTGAGGAGCCCCTTCTCCACGGCGGCCCGCGCCGGGTCGGCCGTGAGGATCGCGACCTGCCGCTTCAGGTCGTCCCAGCGCTCGCGGCTCAGGAGCTCCTCCCGGTCCCTCGGGGCCAGGGAGGCGAGCTCGTCGAGGAAACCGTGCCTCTCGACCCACTGTCCCCACGACCGGACGACGTCCTCGGCGTGTGCGCGCACGGCGAGCTCGACCCGCCGCCGCGCCTCGCCGGGCGTGGCCCCCGCCGCCTCGAGGCGCGCCTCGGCCTCGCGGGGAGAGAGTCCCGTGCGACACGGCTGCTTGGCGGGCATGCGCCCTGGGATGTCGCGATAGCGCGATCGGTCGAGCTTCCGAGGCGTCGAGCGGAGCGCCTGCCAGGCATCGCTCACGGGTCGTTCCACCGTCTCACCTCACGTCCTGCTCCGGGCCGCGGGCCCTTCACCAGGCGTCCACACCGCCATTCGTGTTCTCCCGGACCGAGTCGAGGCCCCTCCTCTCTCTCGCCGCCCGGCCGTCCGGCCCGGTCGCGGCGCACCGCGTCCGCCGTTCCGAGCCGGGACGCCACGGGTTCGTCCACGGGCCTCCATTATTCGGGCCGATCGCCGCCCCGGCAAGGAGCGCGCTCACGGCCCCTCGACCGGCGAACCCTTCCGCGGCACGGACGTCGGCCGTCCTGGCTCCGGCCGTCCCGGCACGGCCAACGGAGGCCCCATGAACCGGAGACGCCCGGGCCTCGTCCAACGGGGCGGCAAGGACGCCGCCGGGACGCACCGACGCCGCTTCGCTGGCGGGAGCTCGTCGGCGCAGGGCACAGCGTACCGAGCCGGACGGTCCTGGTGGCCGGCTCCGCCGCGAGCGGCGGGCAGAACCGTGACGTCGAGTTCGCGGAGATCGCATGAGGCTTCTTCGCCGACACCGGGATCACGCTCGCCTCCGGCCGATTTCTCCTCCCGCCGCTCGGAATGCGTCGGGTCACGCGCGTCGTCCGCGAACCCGATTTCGCCGGGGACGTCGCGGGCGGGCGTCTCGCCACCTCCACGGGTTTCCCGTGGACGCCATCGCCGCCGTGAAGAGCGCGCGCCCGGCCTCGGGGGATGGGCTTCAGGGGTGCTGGCTCGACGGGTGAGGTCGCCCATGAAGCCTCCCAGGGGCGCGTCTTTCCCGTCAGGAACCGGTCGTGACACTGCGCGGCCCGGTCGTTGCGGGAGACGCTTCTGCGATCGAACCGCCCCTGTAGACGAAGCTGTCGCCGCGGCGCTTCGGGCAGACCACCGGGGTCGCTACGCCGAGGCGCCTCAGGTCGGCGGCGAAGTCCAGGTACTTCTCCTCCTGCTTCCGGGCGTGGCCGGGGAAGATGACCCTGGGCTCGAGCCCGCGGACGATGTCGAGGTAGGGATCCCCGGTCCAGGCACCGAGGAAAACGAGGTCCGGCGGCGAGCCGGCCCTGAGGGCGCGCATGTCCTCGACGGCGTTCGAGGCAGCGCCGCGGGCCGGCCCGCCCTGGTAGTCCCCTCCGTGGAAGAGCACGAGACCGTCCACCTTCACGAGGTACGCCACCTCGTCGACCCCCGCGTGGCGGGAGTCGAGCGTCACCCGGACGCCTCCGCCCTCGGCCCGGGTCTCCGGCGCCGGAGCGAGCGCCAGGGCGAGCGCAACCGGAATCGACCGGATCCCCGGGACCACGACGTTCATCGGACCCGCCCCGGCGACCTTCGACCCGGCCCGCTCGCTGCCCCGGGGCAACACCCGCCACTCACGGCGCCTTCGCCAGCTTCTCCAGAATCTCGACGCCGTTCCGGTTCTTCGGGTCGAGGAGGTAGTGCCCGAAGTCGTTCCACATCTGCGACGAGTTCGTCAGGATCACGACCGCGCGCCTCGCCTCGAGGTCGAGCCCCAGGTAGCTGCGAAAACCCCCGGTGCCTCCCGAGTGCCACGTGATCGTCCTCGTCTTCGGCTTCGCGACCATCCAGGCGAGGCCGACGCGCTGGCCCTCCTTCATCGGGACCCGCGGCGCGTGCGCCGTCCGCATCGCCGCGTGGAGACGGTCGCCCTGGGCCGAGAGGTTCGCGGCGGCGAAGGCGAGCATGTCGGCCGCGGTCGAACGGATCGCGCCGGCGCCGGGGAGCGGCCCGAGGTCCCACATCGGCGCGGGCGCGAACGCCTCGTCGAACCCCTGGACCGCCTTCTTCTGGA
>CALMDF010000520.1 GCA_937864895.1 uncultured Holophagales bacterium
CGCTCCGGAAGGGCCCCGAATCGCCGTGGATGCCGATCGTCGCGGAGCAGGTGAGCTTCGTCGACCCGCCCGCCCGGCTCTTCTTCGCCGAAGGGTGGATGCTCGGCCTCCCCTTCAGCGCGTTCCACCGCTACGTGGGGCCGGACGCGACGTTCCGGGTGAAGGTCGCCTCTCTCGTGACGCTCGTCGACGCGAAGGGCGCCGAGATGAACCGGTCCGAGACCGTCACCCTCTTCAACGACATGTGCCTCCTGGCCCCGGCGACGCTCGTCGACCGGGGCATCGCCTGGGAGGAGACGGGCCCGCGCGAGGTCCGGGCCGCGTTCGCTAACGAAGGGAACACCGTCTCGGCCGTCCTGGCCTTCGACGATTCCGGCGCCCTCGTCGACTTCGTCTCCGACGACCGTTCGCGGACGACGGACGGGCGGACCCACGAGCGTTGCCGCTGGTCGACTCCCGTCCTCGGGTGGCAGATGCTCGACGGATACCGCCTTCCCGCGAGGGCCGAGGCCGTCTGGGGAGACCCAGCGTCCGCCTTCGCCTACGCGCGATTCGAGATCCTCGACGTCGAGTACGACACCGGCGACGAGCCGGGTTGACCTCCCGGCCGGGACCAAGGGCAGCGAGGGCCTGATGCGGGAGAGGAGCCGGTGGAATGACTCCCGCGGGGTCGACTCCGGCGGGGTCGTCTGAAGCGATCGCGAGGGAGTTCGTCCGTGGGCTCCCCCGCTCTCCACTCAGCCTTCCAGGCCCGGCACCGTCGCGAACGGCTCCTCGGCGGGCGCCCGGCGCGCCGGGAAGCCCCTTCTGACGAGGAGCCACGCGAGAGCGAGGGTGAGGCCCGCCACGAGGAGCCCCGCCTCGCCGACCCAGATCGAGGGCTCCTTGGTGGAGGTGTCGAACGTCCCCTGGATCACGGCGTTCCAGACCCCGTGGAGGACGATCGCCGGCCAGACGCTCCCGGTCGTCAGGCGCATCCACGCGAGGACGAAGGAGATGCCGGTGACGGTGAAGACGAAGACGACCGCCGAGAGCGCCCGGTTCGGCCCCGCGGCGTACTGCCCGCTCAGGATGAGCGGCAGGTGCCACGCGGCCCAGACGAGCCCGCTGACGAGGACCGGCCGGGGGACCTCGGCCTCGACGAGCCGCGTCAGGAGGTAGCCCCGCCACCCGATTTCCTCGCCCGCCGCCGAGAAGAGGCTCAGCAGGGAGACGAGGGTCAGCGAGAGCCCGAGGAGGGCCGCGAAACGGAGGGGCGGCGCGAGCGCCGAGAGGCCGACCCCGGCGAGCCCCGGGATCTCGAAGTGTGCGAGGCCCGTCGCCCAGGCGAATCCGTACGCCCCGAGCCCAACGACGACCGGCAGGAGCCAGCCGAGGCCGGTTGCCTTCCATCCCGCCGCGCCCCCGATGCGGAACGAGACGTCCCGGAACCCCTCCCGGAGGGCGAGCCGCGCAAGGATCGAAGCGGTTCCCGGGGTCCACATGAGGGCGTAGACGAGCCACGGGTCCTCCCCGATCGGCCTGCCTGACCTCAGGAGAAGCCCCTGGAAGACGCCGGTCCCGAGGGCGGTGAGGGCAAAGAAGACGAGGAGCCCCTTTCTCGCCTGGTCGGCGCGGGAAGGGACGGCCTCGGCCGGGGCGACCGGCGCTTCGATTCTGGAAGGCTCACTCATCCCGTCGAGTGTCGCACCTCTCATGACGACGGAGACGCGGGCGCCGGGGCCCGACCAGGATCGTCGGGAAGGCGCGACCCGGCCATCGCGCCCCGCGTCGCATCCCTCCTGCGGTCGAGGCCGGCAGTAGACTGTCCACGACAAGGCACCGCAGCCGCCCGGAGGTGAAGGACGGTGCTCACCGCCGGCACTCGCCTGGGTCCCTACGAGATCGTCTCCCCCCTCGGCGCGGGCGGGATGGGAGAGGTCTTCCGCGCCCGCGACACGCGCCTCGGCCGCGAAGTGGCGGTCAAGGTGCTGCCCGATCATTTCGCGGGCGACCCGAAGGCACTCCGTCGGTTCGAGTGCGAGGCGAAGGCCGTCGCCGCCCTCTCGCACCCGAACATCCTCTTTCTCCTGGACGTCGGCGAGACGAACGGCGTCCGCTACGCCGTCACCGAGTTGCTCGAAGGTGAGCCCCTCCGCGCCCTCGTCGCGCGCGGCCCCGTGCCGCTGAAACACGCTCTGGAGATCGCCCGGCACGTCGCCGACGCCCTCGCCGCCGCTCACGAGAAGGGAATCGTCCACCGCGACGTCAAGCCAGAGAACGTCTTCCTCACGAAGGACGGCCACGTCAAGCTTCTCGACTTCGGCCTCGCCCGCCACGAGAACGCCTTCCGCGGCGACGACGACTCCCACACCCCCACCGTTTCCGCCCGCACCGAGGCCGGCGCCGTCGTCGGCACCGTCGCCTACATGTCCCCCGAGCAGGCCCGCGGGCTGCCGGTGGACCACCGGACCGACCAGTTCTCCCTCGGCGTCACGCTCCACGAGATGCTCGCGGGGAAGCGGCCTTTCCAGGGGACGGACGCCGCGTCGCTGATCAGCGCGATCCTCCGGGACGAACCGGACCCGCTCGAGATCTCGGCGCCGGCGGCCCCCGTCGCCGTACGGCTCGTCGTCCGTCGTTGCCTCGCCAAGGAACCGTACGAGCGCTATGCGTCCACGCGGGACCTCGCGCGCGACCTCGCCTCGTGGCGGGAGGTCTCGTCCGGCGCTCCGGCGCCGGGCTCCGCGGAGGAGCTCCGGACGCCCGCACCCGCTCTGCCCAGGCGGAAGCGGCTCGTCGCCGGGTCCTCCCTCGCGGCGCTCCTCCTCCTCGCGGCGGTCAGCGGCTACCTCTGGAAGGGCCGGTCGGCGGCCCCGCCATCGACCCTCGACCCGAAGCGGATCGTGGTGGCGGTCTTCGAGGACCGGACCGGCGACGCATCGCTCGCCCACCTTGGGCAGCTCGCCGCCGAGCAGGTCATCGGCGCGCTCTCGAAGGTCACGACGGTGAAGGTCCTGCCGAGCTCGACGGTCCTGCCTGCATCATCGGGTGGCGGTGACGCCAGCTCGCGCGAGGACCCCGTCCGGGCCCTCGCGGAGTCGAACGGGGCGGGCACCGTCGTCTCCGGCTCGTATCACGTCGCGGGTCCCGACGTTCAGATCCAGGCGACGGTCACGGACGTCACGGCGGGCAGGCTCCTCTGGCCGATCGAGCCGGCCAGCGCGCCGAAGGAGAAGGCGGGAGACGC
>CALMDF010000521.1 GCA_937864895.1 uncultured Holophagales bacterium
GCGCCAGGGCTGTGCCGGTCTCTTCCTCGTTCACGAAGGCGAGGGAGCGGCCGGTCATGGCGGAGAAGAAGAGGACGATCCAGAGGAGGACCGAGTTGACGATGGGGCGGTCCTCGAGGGTGAGACGGGTCGGGCCGACGGCGTAGCCGACGAGAACGAGGACCGAGAAGGCGAAGAGGAGGAGGGCGTTGAGCGCCACGCGCGTCCGCCACTCGGAGCGCAGGTCCTTGACGAAGACGGCCGCGGCCGCGCGGAGGATCACAGGGTCACCCGTTCGTCGGCGAGGGCGAGCTCGACCGGGTCGTTCGTGGCGAGGACGACGCTGCCCCGCGCTCGCTGGAGCGTGACGATCGCCTCGACGACCCGGTGGCCCGCCTCGTCGAGGTTCGAGCCGGGCTCGTCGAGGAAGAGGACGGCGGGGGCCCCGAGGACCGAGTACGCGAGCTTGACCCGCTGCCGCTGGCCGGTCGAAAGGAACCGCGTCCGGATCGTCCTGAGCCGCTTCGGGTCGAGGCCCACCTCGGCGATCCGGCGCTCGGCGTCCTCGCGGGGAATCGGCCGGCCGGCGACTCGGGCGAAGAACTCGAGGTTCTCGGCCGGGGTCAGCTCGCCGTAGAGGGCGAGGTCGGGGGCGCACCAGCCGATCGAGCCGGCGGCCTCGCGAACGGGACCCCTGAAGCCGGGGCGCGCGTCGTCCTCGAGGTGGACGGTGCCCGAGGAGGGCCGGATCAGCCCGACCAGGGTCTTGACGAGCGTCGTCTTGCCCGAGCCGTTGGATCCCGCCACGCCGAGGACCTTCCCCGGCGTCGTGGCGAAGGAGAGGGGTCCGAAGACCTTCCGGGGGCCGAAGGAACGGCAGAGCTTCTCTGCGACGAGTCGCACGGCCGCGGAGGATACAGGGCGGGCGCCGCGTCCGCGCGTCGGAGAGAATCCCCGGGTGCGCGGACTGCTCCTCGCCTTTCCCCTCTTCGTCCTCGTCGCCCTCTGGCGCGCCTCCCTCCGCATCCGCCTCGTCGGCCGCGAGCACCGCGAGGCGATCGAGCGATCGGGGCGGCCGGTCCTCCACGCCATCTGGCACCAGCGGATGGTGGCGGGGATCCTCCGCTTCCCGTACCACGGCGTCGTGACGATGGCCTCGCGGAGCCGGGACGGCGACGTCATCGCGGGGTTCCTCTCCTGGTGGGGGTACCGCGCCGTCCGGGGCTCCTCGTCGCGCGGGGGGAGCGAGGCGCTCACCGAGATGGTCGAGGCGCTCCGGGGGACGACCCGCTGGGCCGCCCTGACCCCCGACGGGCCGCGTGGCCCGGCGCGCCGCTGCAAGACGGGGGTCCTCCGCCTCGCCGAGGCGCTGGACGCCCCGATCATGCCCGTCGGCACCTCGTCGGCCCGGCCGAGGTTCCTGCGGTCGTGGGACCGATACCTCCTGCCGACCCCGTTCTCGCGCTGCGCCGTCGTCTTCGGACCGGGGCTCCGCCGGGAGCCGGACGAGGACGACGCGGCGTTCCTCTCGCGGGTCGACTCCGCCATCAACGCGATGACCGACGAGGCCGACCGCCTCTGCGGCGTCGTCGGCGCCCCCCGGGAAAGAGAGCCGAAACCGGCTCAGGAGGCCGCTTCGTGAACGCCCTCCCGGTCTCCTTCGACGACGTGAGAGCCGCTGCGGAGCGCATCCGGGGCCACGTCCACCAGACCCCGGTCTTCACCTCCCGGACGGCCGACGCCCTCGCGGGCGCCCGTCTCTTCTTCAAGGCGGAGACCCTCCAGCGGGTCGGCGCCTTCAAGGCCCGCGGCGCCTTCTCGCGGCTCACGCTCCTCTCGGAGGGCGAGCGGAAGCGGGGAGTCGTGGCGTTCTCGTCGGGGAACCACGCGCAGGCCGTGGCGCTCGCGGCCCGGGACCTCGGCGTGCCGGCCACGATCGTCATGCCCGACGACGCGCCCTCCCTCAAGCTCGCCGCGACCCGGGGCTACGGCGCCGAAGTCGTCCTCTACGACCGCCGCCGGGAGGACCGGGAGGCGATCGCACGGCGCTTCGTCGAGGAGAAGGGGGCCGTCCTCGTCCCCCCCTTCGACGACGAGGCGGTGATCGCCGGGCAGGGGACGGCCGCCCTCGAGCTCCTCGGGGAGGTCCCCGGCCTCGACGCCGTCGTCACGCCCTGCGGAGGCGCCGGGCTCCTCGCGGGGACCGCCGTCGCGGCGAGGGGCCTCGCGCCCGTGATACGGCTCTTCGGAGTGGAGCCGGAGGCGGGGGACGACGTCGCCCGGTCGCTCCGGGAAGGGGCCCGGGTGGCCATCCCGGTCCCCGAGACGATCGCCGACTCGCTCCAGACGACCCGCGTCGGCGAGCGGAACTTCGCCATCCTGCAGGCTCTCGTCGAGGACGTCGTCACCGTGAGCGACCTCGAGCTGCGGCAGGCCATGGCTTTTCTCTTCTCCCGAATGAAGCTCGTCGTCGAGCCGGGGGGCTCGGCCGCCGCGGCGGCTCTCCTGGCGAGGAGGATCCCCGGGGTCGCGGGGAAGAGGGTCGGGGTGGTCCTGTCGGGAGGGAACGTCGACGCGGCGCGGTTCGCCGAGCTCGTCACGGGCCTCCCCGCCTGAGTCAGCGGAAGAAGGTGACGCCGAGCGTGACCGAGAGGTAGCCCGGCTTCACGTCGTAGCCCGCCGCCGCGAGGTCCGGGATGGCGGTCGGCTCCAGGAACACCCAGCGCGCGTCGAGGTGGATGGCGCTCGACCGCGACGGGCGGACGTCGAGCCCGGCACCGGCGTGGAGCGCGAAGACCGCTTCCGTGCTTCCGCCGATGTCCGTATTCCGCCCCGCGGGGTCCGTTTTCACGACGTGAAGTCCCGCTCCCGCGAGGAGGAACGGCTGGACCCGGGTCCGGGGCAGGAAGAAAAGCTGCGCCGTGCCGGTGACGGGGAGGTCGAGGACCTCGAGGAGCGGCCCCGAGCCGTCGTCCACCGTTTCGCTCCGGAAGCCGATCCTCCCCTCGAGCCCGAGAGAGGCCGTCAGGCGGTAGCGGACGAGGAGCGCCGCCCCGAGCGAGGTTCCGTCCGACGACGCGCCTTCCGAGAGCGAGGCGACGGCGCCGAGGCCCAGGCCGGGGTCGGAGAACGACTGAGCGACGGCCGCTCCGGGGGTCGTCGCAACGGCCGTGCACGCGAGGAGGCGGAGGAGGGAAATGCACCTCACGAGGGCCCGATGGTAGCGGCACGGCGCGTCGCGCGCTCGATCGTCGATAATCGGCGCGCGTGAGCCGGAAAAAGAGCTGGCAGGACGACTTGATCCCGGTTGCCGTCGCGGTGCTCGGCCAGGTGGCGCTTCTGCGCTTCGTCGACTGGGCGAAGGCGAACGTCGCCACCCAGCCGATCGCGCGGGACTGGGTGGAGCACCGCTTCTACTTCACCCCGGAGCTCGTCACCGTCCTCATCGTGCTCCTCGTCCTGAGGGTCTTCCGGAGCTTCCTGAACGAGCAGGGGGTCGGCACCAGCGACTTCCTCCGCTCGTCGGTCTTCGCCCTCCTCGTCGGCGGGATCGTCGTCCTCGGAGTTCACGTCGACCAGTTCTTCGACCTCGCCGGCCGGTTCCTTCCGGCCGCCGCCGACGTGGCGCGCTACCTCGCGAAAGCGCCGATCTACGAGTTCCTCTCGCGGTACAGCATGGCGCGGCTCGGGATCGACGTCCTCGCCGTTGGCCTCTTCTTCTGGAGCGTCCGCACGTCGCGACCGAAGAACCCCGATCTCCTCGCGGCCCAGGAGGCGATGCGCTCGGGGGACTTCGGCCGCGCCGGGGACCTCTTCCTCAGGCTCGGCGACGTCGACGAGGCCAAGCGCGCGTTCCGGAAGGGGAAGCTGCCGGCGCGGGTGGCTGCGCTCGAGCTGCGCCAGGGGAACTCACGCGAGGCGGCCGGCCTCTGGGAGCAGGCCGGGGACGTCTTCGCGTGGGAGGCGGCCAAGGCGTGGGAGGCGGCCGGCGACGCGACGAAGGCGGCTGCGGCGAGCGCCCGGGCCCTCCTCGAGGCGCGCCACTCGGCGCGCTGGGACCGCCTGGCGGAAGTTGCCGAAGCGACGGGGGACGCCGCCGCCCTGGCGGACGCCTGCCGGAAGATCGCGGAGGGTTCGACCTTCGGCGCCGGCAGGAGCGCGATCTGGAAGCGGGCGGCGGAGACGGCCCGGGCGGCGGGCCGGACGCTCGAGGCGGCGGAGGCCTACCGCTTCGCCGGGGAGCCGCTCACGGCGGGAGGCCTCTTTCTCGCCGCCGGCCGGCCGCAGGAGGCGGCGAAGGTCCTGGAGCGGGGCGGTGACCTGGCCGGAGCCGCGGACGCCTACTCGAAGGCGGGCCTCGAGAAGCCGGCGGCGGAGCTCATCGCCCGGGATCTCGAGGGAAAGGGCGACTGGGCGGGGGCCGCCGACGCCTGGGCGAAGGCGGAGAAGTGGGAGAAGGCGGCGCTCCTCTACGAGCGGACCTCCCAGCCCGCCGCGGCCGCGAGGGCCTTCCGCGAGGCGGGAAAGCCCGAGCGCGCCGGGCCGCTCTTCCAGAAGGCGGGCCAGCTCCTCGAGGCCGCGGCCGCCTTCGAAGGCGCCGGGAAGGCGGAGATCGCCGCGGGGATCTACCGGGAGCTGAAGGACTGGGAACGGTCCATCGCCCTCTTCCGTGCCGCGGGGAAGTTCGCCGAGGCGGCCTACGTCCTCCAGGAGCGGGGCAAGTTCGACGAGGCGATCTCCCTCTTTCTCCGCGCCGGGCGGAGCCTCGACGCGGCGCGAAACGCGATTCGCGGCGGGCACCGCGAGAAGGCCTGGGAGCTCCTGACGACGGTGCGTCGCGCCGACCCGGGGGTCTCCGAGGTCTTTCTCGAGCTCGCCGAGGCGCACCTCGCCCACGGCGAGCCCAGGGACGCCGTCCACGTCCTCCGCGAGCTGCTCGGGCACCGGCCGGTCGAATCCTCCACGATCGCGGCGCACGAGGCTTTCGCGAGGGCGCTCGAGGCGGTGGGCGAGCCGGCGAAGGCGAAGGAGAAGCTCGTGGCCGTGGCGGCCTTCGACCCGAGCTTCCGCAACTCCGCGACGCGGGCCCTGGCCCTCGAGAGACGCCTCGCCGACGGTCCCTCCCTTCCCCCGGCGATCGAGACGTCCTCGGTCGCCGCCGGGCCCGCCACGGCACGACCCAGGCCCTCCGGGCGGAGCCCCTCGGGAGCGTTCCCCGCGGCCACGACGCCGGGGGCGTTCTCCGGCTCCGAGTCCCCGGAGGCCCGCTACGAGATCGTGGCCGAGGTGGGGCGCGGTGGAATGGGGATCGTCCACAAGGCGTTCGACAACAAGCTCGAGCGGCACGTCGCGCTCAAGATCCTTCCGGGGCAGCTGTGGGGCGACGAGACGGCGATGCGGTACTTCATCCGCGAGGCGCGGGCCATCGCCGCGCTCAAGCACCCGAACATCGTCGGCGTCTACGACTTCGGCGAGGGGTTCGGAAGCGCCTACCTGGCGATGGAGTTCCTCGAGGGGCCGAACCTCCAGTCGCTCCTGAAGGCCGATCCCGACCGGCTGAAGCGGAACTGGCGGGACTGGTTCGTCCAGGCCGCGCGGGGCCTCGCCGCCGCCCACTCGAAGGGGATCCTCCACCGGGACCTGAAGCCGGCGAACCTCGTCCTCGACGAGCACGGCATTCTCCGGATCCTGGACTTCGGGCTCGCCCGGCCCGAGGCCGACTCGGGCTCCACCTCGAAGCTCATCGGGACACCCGCCTTCTTCCCGCCGGAGGTCCTCCGGGGGGAGGCGGCCTCGGCGTCGTCCGACGTCTACTCGCTCGGCGCCACGTTCTACACGCTCGCGGCGGGACGCTGGCCCTACGTGGGAGACGACGTCCTCGTCGCGCGCCTGGAACGGGAACCGGACGACCCGCGGCCTTTCGCCCCGTGGCTTCACGAGGACGAGATCGCGGTCCTCCTGCGCTCGATCGCACGCCACCGGCCCGAGCGCTACCAGGACGGCGGCGAGCTGCTCGGCGCGCTCCTGAGCCTCGAGGCCTAGGAGCGCGCGGGCGGCCTGCGGCGCCTGGCCTTCACGGGCCCGGCCCCTGTGAGCTCCTTCGGAAGGATGCCCGCCGCGAGGCAGCGCGCGAAGAGGGCGGGGCGCTTCTCCCTCAGCCAGGCGCCCAGGGCCGCCCCGTCGTCGAACCGGACCTTCTCGGGCGGCTCCGCGCTCGTCCCCTCGCAGCCGTCGACGTCGTACTCGCGGCAGAGGAACGGGCGGTTCTCGTAGACGCCGCACAGCCCGTTCGGGAGGAGGTTGTCGCAGTCGGCGGGGAAGAGGACGAACCAGTCGCCGTCGTGCGATTGGTAGACCGTGACGTTCCTGTGATAGACGAGCCAGAGCGCCGTGGAGACTCCGCTCACGCTCACGGGGCCGTCGATCCCGACCGCGACGTACCGGCAGCATTTTCCGCACGGCGGGCAGACCGTGGCGGGGTCGAGGGACGGGGGAAGGGTCGGCAGGGTCGCGGGTTTCGGCATGGAAGGCGGGAGTTTCCACGGGAAGGGGGAGAAATGAAAGCAGCTCTTCTTTCGCGGCACGGCGGGAACGAGGTCCTCTCCGTCGGGAGCCTCCCCGACCCCGTGCCCGGGCCGGGCGAGGTCCGGGTCCGGGTCCTGGCGGCGGCCCTGAACCGCCTCGACCTCTTCGTGAGGAACGGCATCCCCGGGGTCCCGATCGAGTTCCCGCACGTGCCGGGGGCCGACGCGTGCGGCCGCGTCGAGGCGCTCGGGGCCGGGGTGACGGGATTCGCCGTGGGCGAGAGGGTCGTCCTCCAGCCCGGCCTTTCCTGCGGGAGCTGCGAGTTCTGCCGGGCCGGCGAGACGTGCCTCTGCGTCGACTTCGAGATCCTCGGCGAGCACCGCTCCGGGACGCTCGCGGAACGGGTCGTCGTCCCGGCCGCAAACGTCTGGAAGGCGCCGGCCCACCTGACGAACGAGGAGGCGGCCGCCTTCCCGCTCGCGGCGATGACGGCGTGGCGGATGCTCGTGACGAGGGCGGCCGTCAGGCCGGGCGAGAGCGTTCTCGTCCACGGGATCGGAGGCGGCGTCTCGACCTACGCGCTCCAGATCGCGCGCCTCTCGGGGGCGTCGCTCGTCATCGTGACCTCCGGGAGCGACGAGAAGCTCGAGCGGGCGCTCAAGCTGGGGGCCGACGTCGCCCTCGACTACAGGTCGGTGGACGTCGGGCGGAAGGTCCGCGAGCTGACGGGCAAGCGCGGCGTCGACGTCGTCGTCGACTCGGTCGGGGCGGCGACGTGGAGGGCCTCCTTGACCGCGGCCGCCAAGAAGGGGCGGGTCGTCACCTGCGGGGCGACGAGCGGCCCGAACCCCGAGGAGGAGATCCGGATCATCTTCTGGAAGCAGCTCTCCATCCTCGGGTCGACGATGGGGACCGACGCCGAGTTCCGCGCTCTCCGGGACGCCGTCGAGAAGAGGAGGGTCCTCCCGGTCGTCGACGAGGTCTTCGTGCTGGATGACGTCCGCGCCGCCTACGCCCGGCTCGAGTCGGGGAAGGGGTTCGGAAAGGTCGTCGTGAGGATTCCGTAGCAGCGGGGGGTCAGGGCCGCAGGGCGAACCAGAGGCCCGCCCAGACTTTCGGGTCGACGAGGACCCCGGCGGCCTCCCGCTCGCGGGCGAAGCCCTCCACGCCGTCGAGGGGGACCTCGTGAACCGTGATCCTCTCGCCCTCGACGCCGCCGCCCGCGCCGACCCTGCGGAGCCCGCGGGCGCGGAAGAGGGTGACGATCTCGGAGGTGACCCCCGCCGAGGGAGGGCCCGTCGTGAGGGGCTCCATCTCCGCCGCGTCCCAGCCGGTCTCCTCGACGAGCTCGCGCCGGGCGGCCTGGGCGAGGGGTTCCCCGGCGGGGCTTCCGGCATCTCCGGCGAGCCCTGCCGGGAGCTCCAGGACCGCCGCGCCGACCGCCTCGCGGGGCTGCTCGACGAGCAGCAGGCGTCCCTCGGGCGTGACGGCCACGACGAGGACGATCCCGTGGATGCCCGGCCGTTCGACGAACTCCCACCCGGCCCGCTCGACGAGCCGGAGGTGCCGGCCGGCGTGGAGCTCCTTCACGCGGGGATCCAGAGCGAAAAGACCGAGCCGCCAGCGGGCGAAGGACGCGGCTCGACGTGGATGCAGCCGTCGTGGGCCAGCGCCACGGTGCTGACGACCGTCAGGCCGAGGCCGGTTCCGGGGATCCGCTCCGACCCGGCGAAGCGCTGGTAGGGCTCGGCAAGCCGCCCTCTCACGGCCTCGGGGACGCCCGGGCCGGAGTCGGCGACGCGAAGGACGAGCCAGTCCCGGCCGTCGGTCCTCTCGACGAAGACGCGGACGTCCACGTCCCCTCCCCGGCGGCTGAATTTCAGGGCGTTCGAGAAGAGGTTCGACGCGGCGCGGCGGTAGCGCTCCGCGTCGAGGAGCAGGGGCGGGATCCCCTCGGCGATGTCGATCTCGAGGTCGATGCTCCGGGCCGTCGCCATCCACCGCGCTTCCTCGAGCGGCTGGGAGAGGACGGCGGCGATGTCCTCGAGGCGTCGCTGCGCCGGGGCCTCGCCGCTCCGGTAGACGAGAAGGGCGTCGTCGATCATCCCGGCCAGGGCCCGCGCCGACGCCATCGAGGTGCGCAGGAGGCGCTCGAGGCGCGGGTCCTCGATCGTCCGGTCGAGGACGAGCTCCAGGGAGGCGAGCACGGCCGCGAGCGGGTTCTTCAGGTCGTGGACGAGCATGCTGAGAAGCCGCTGCCGGTCCTGGATCGCCATCTCCCGAAGCCGCTGCACCTCCGCGAGGGCGCTCAGCTTCTCCTCGAGACTCTGGTAGAGACGGGCCGCCCGGATCGCCAGGGCGATCTGGTCGGCGACGCGGGAGAGGAACTCGACCTCATCGTCGGGGAAGGTCCTGGGTCCGGCGAACGAGAGGCCGAGGCTCGCCAGGAACTCGTTCCCCGCGACGATCGGCAGGATGATCCCGCTCCCGGCCCCGAGCTCCCGCAGGGCCCGGGCCGCCTCGGGAAAGACGTCCTCGGCCTCGGCGTCGAGGACGACGAAGGGGCTCCGCGCGGCGACGATCCGGTCGAAAACGGGGGCCTGCCCGACGAGCCAGTCGGCTCCTGAAGGGGCGGGGACCTCCCCGGAACGGCGCCAGAGGTGCCGGAGGACGAGGCGTTCGCGATCGTCGTCCAGGAGGAACACCGTGACGGTCCGGGCTCCCGTTCGAAGTCCCACGATGGAGGTGGCCGACTCCAGGACCCGGTCCAGGTCGACCATGTCGCGGGTCGCCGTGGCGATCGTGGCGAGGATCTCGTTCCTGTCGGCTTCCAGGCGGAGGCGCTCCTGCGCTTCCGCCTCGTCGCTGAGGTCCGCGATGACGACCTGGGCGCCCCAGGGCGTCCCGTGCCCGTCCCTGAGGACGAGCGCGCGGACGTCGAGCGCCGTCCGTTTGCCACCCTGACTCGTCCCCGCGAGCCTCATCCTGTGACGGCCGCGCGCGAGGAGACCCTCGTTCATCGTGGCGATCTGGTCCTCTCCGAGGAGCCCCTCGGGCGAGACCTCGAGGAGCGAGGTGCCGACGAGGCTGGCGCGGTCCCGCCCGAGAAACGCCTCGGCCTCGGCGTTCACGTTCGTGATGATCCCGTCGAATGTCCGCGAGTAGACGATGACGGGGAGGTCGTGCAGGACGGCCTCGGTCTGTGCGCGGCGGCGGTGGAGGAGGAGGAGCCGCTCGAGGCGCATCCGCAGCAGGCCGGCGTCTTCGGGCTCGCGGACGACCTCGAACGACTCGACCGCGGGGTGCCCCGCGAGGATGTCGGGTGCGGGCCCCCCGGGCGGGATGACGACGAGGCAGGGGAAGCTCCAGACGGCGGCGTCGTCGACGATGGTCCTGCCCGGCTCGGACTGCCCCGGGCGGGCCACCCAGACGATCGGGCCCGGCGGCTGCCCGGCCGCGGAGCCGCCCTCGAGGGTGCCCGCTTCCACACCGAGCCCGGGCCCCCGGAGATTCTCCGCGACCCAGCTGACTGCGTCGGCGTCGCCCACGAGGCGAACGGTGAAGGGAGTGGAGCTCGAGCTCGCCGGGAACGGTGTCGCTTCGAGGGCGGCGGACATCGGCGCATTGTCTTCCCCCCGCACCCTTCGGGTCCACATGCGAAGATCGGGCGTGTTTCACCTGGGCCTGCTCGTACTCGTGGCCTCGCAGCCGGCGATGTCCGCGGCCCCTCCCCGGGAGGCCGCGACGTACGTCCTGGCGGAGTCGAGGAAGAGCGTCTCGCCCGCCGGAGAGCGCGCGAGCGCCGTTCGGGGGAGCGTGAAGGTCCTCGGGGGAACGGCCCGCTGGGACCTCGAGACGGGGACTTTCCCGAGGACGAAGGCCAACACGCTCGTCCTCGGTGAGAGAGACGGGTGGCTCCTCGACCGCAAGGTTTCCGTAGCCGCGACGGCGGGCCTTCCCGAGGTGCGGGCCCTCTTCGTCCCTCCCGCCGAGGGCGAGACCGGCCCCTTCCAGAGCGTCGTCGACGACGTCGAGGTCGGGCCCGCCGAGGTCACGGACGGACCTGCCTTCGAGGGCCGCCAGACCGCGCGGCTCCGGCTCACGGCGTCCTGGAGCCTCGTCATGTCGGTTCCGGGCCGCGTCAGCCGGGTCCGCTGCCGGCTGACGGCCGTCGTCGACACGCTCGTCGAGTCGCCCGAGGCGGCCCGGTCGCCCCTGGACGACCTCGACCGGTTGTTCGACGCGCCCGACCCCGTGCGCGAAGCGATGGCCCCCGAGCTTGCCCGTGCGAGAGGCCTCCCGGTGAACGTCGTCGTGGAGAGCGAGGCGGAGCTCGCGGTCGACTACCCCGGGATGGCCGTACCGCCCGACGAGGGAAGGAAGCCCCTGAAGACGCGAACCGAGGCGACCCGGACCGTCTCGGCGCTCGTGTCGCGGCCGGCCGCGGAGGGCGACGCCGCCGCGTTCGTTCCGTCCGAGGCGACCCGCCTCGTCGGGCTCGAACGCCTCGTCGAGCCGATCGAGACGCTCCGTTGACCCCCTCCGCCCCGAAGGCCGGACGGCTCGGGGAGATGCCTCCCGAGGACCGGCCGCGGGAGAAGCTCGTCGCGCGGGGGGCGGACGCCCTCACCGACGAGGAGCTCGTCGCGGTCCTCCTCGGGACCGGGCGCGCGGGAACGGGGGTCCTCGAGACGGCCCGGGAGGTCCTCCGGGGAAACGGGCTCCGGGGACTTCTCGCGAGGAGCGAGAGGGGGCGGGTCCGCGAGCTGGCGCTCGGCATCGGAACGGCGAAGGCCTGCCGTCTCGCGGCCGCCGCCGAGCTGGGCCGGCGCCTCGGGCGGGCGGAGGTCGAGAACCGGCCCCTCGTCGACGCTCCCGAGGCCGCCGGAGCCTACCTCTCGGCGGCCCTGGCGACGGAGTCGAGGGAGGTCATGGGCGCCCTCTTCCTCGACGCGAAGAACCGCCTCGTCCACGACGAGATCGTCTTCCGCGGGGGCGTCAGCTCGGCCTCGGTCCAGCCGGGGCCGGTCCTCAGGATCGCCGTCCTCGAAGGCGCCGCGGCGCTCGTCCTCTACCACAACCACCCCTCGGGCGACCCGGCGCCGTCGCCCGAGGACCGCGCGACGACGGCCCGTTTCGTCGCGGCCGGGGACGCCGTCGGGGTCCCGGTCCGCGACCACGTCGTCGTGGGGCGGGGGCGCTGGTTCTCCTTCCGGCGCGAAGGCCTGATGTAGCTCCCTGATATCCTCACCGGCTCATGTCCCGGTACTTCACGACCCCGATCTACTACGTCAACGACAGACCCCACATCGGCCACCTCTACACGACCCTCGTCACCGACACGCTGACCCGCTTCCACAGGCTCCGGGGCGAGGACGTCCGCTTCCTCACCGGGACCGACGAGCACGGCCAGAAGATCGAGAAAGTGGCGAGGAAGGAAGGGGTCGCGCCGATCGAGGTCGCCGACCGGCACGCGCCGACCTTCCGCGAGCTCTGGAAGCGGTTCGGCGTCGCCAACGACGACTTCATCCGGACGACGGAGCCCCGCCATCGCGTCGGGGTCACCGAGCTGATCCGCCGCCTCGAGGCGGCCGGCGACCTCTACGTTGCCGGGCACGAGGGGTGGTACTGCGTCGGCTGCGAGGCCTTCTACCCCGAGAAGGACCTCGAGGACGGGAAGTGCCCGACCCACGGCACGGCCGCCGAGTGGCAGAAGGAGGAGAACGTCTTCTTTCGCCTCTCGAAGTACCAGGACCGCCTCCTCGAGCTGTTCGAGAAGGGGAGCGTCCCGGGAATCCCGTTCGTCTTTCCGGAGACGCGCCTCAACGAGGTCCGCTCCTTCGTCGCCGCGGGGCTGAAGGACCTCTCGGTCTCCCGGACCGCCATCGACTGGGGGATCCCTTTCCCGGGCCACCCGGGGCACGTCGTCTACGTCTGGCTCGACGCCCTGACGAACTACCTCACCGCCCTCGGCCTCGGGAGCGGCGACGAGAGCCTCGTCGCGCGCTACTGGCCCGCCGGGGACGAGCGGCGCGTCACACACCTCGTCGGCAAGGACATCCTCCGCTTCCACGCCGTCTTCTGGCCCGCGTTCCTGATGTCGGCGGGCCTTCCCCTCCCGACGCAGGTCGTCTCCCACGGTTTCTGGCTGAAGGACGCCCGGAAGATGTCGAAGTCGGTCGGGAACGTGGTCCGCCCCGACGCCCTCGTCGACGCCTTCGGGGTCGACGCGCTCCGCTGGCACCTGATCTCCGAGATGACCTTCGGGCAGGACGCTTCCTTCTCGGACGAGGCGTTCCTCCTGCGCTACAACAGCGATCTCGCCAACGGCCTCGGCAACACCCTCTCCCGCGCCGTCCGGATGGCCTCCGACGCCTTCGGCGGGGCGACGCCTTCCGAGCGCTGCGACGACAACGAGGTGAAGCTCGCCGCCGAGGCCGCCGTCGCCACGTGGGACGCCGCGTTCCGGGGCTGCCGCCTGCACGAGGCCGCCGAGGCGATCCGCACGCTTCTCGGCGCCATCGACGGCTACATCACGGCGAAGGAGCCCTGGAAGCGCGTGAAGGCCGAAGGAGCGACTCCCGCGCTCCACCGGATCCACCACAACGCCCTCGAGGGGCTCCGGATCGCCGCCGTTCTCCTCGGGCCGATCGCGCCGGGCGCCGCGACGGAGGTCCTTCGCCGCCTCGGGGCCCCGAAGGCCGCCGAGGACCTCGGGTCGGCCGACCTCGCGTGGGGAGGCCTGC
>CALMDF010000522.1 GCA_937864895.1 uncultured Holophagales bacterium
CGTCGGCGGGGACCGGGTTCTGGGAGAAGCTCTTGACGACGAGCTTGGCGGGAATTCCCCGACTCTCGAGGAATCCGACGATGAAGGTGGCGTCAGCCTCGCTCCCGACGGACGCGACCCCCTTCCAGTGCACAGCGGTGGTCTCCTTCGGTTCGTCGCTCATCGCTCACCTCGCTTCGCGGGCCCGGCCGCAGCTTCAGTATCGCCCCCTTCGCGGTGGGCGGGCGTCAAAAATTCCCGCGACGGACGCGACCCGGGCGCCTTCCCGCCCGGGCCCGGACCCATCGCCGGTCAGAAGTCCGTCGTCTCGAGCGCCCGGGAAAGCTGCCTCATCACGGCGTTCGTCGCGAGGCCCGCGACGGCGGCCGTGATGGCCTTCCCGCGGTGCCGTCCGATCCAGAAGCCGACCACGGCGGCGCCGAGGAGGCACGGAATCGGGTGGTTCCGAACGACCTCGAGGGCGGCGTTCTGCCAGTCGACGCCCTTCTCGAAGGCGAACGGCGCCTCGGCGCCCCCGACGGGGCCGTCCGGCGAGGCCCCGTGGGGGGCCGGCGGGCGGATCGTCGGCTCCGACATCAGTCGTCGCCCCTGCGGCGGAGGAGAAGCCCGAGGGCGAAGCCGACGCCGAGCGCGATGGCGACGGACTTCCCGGGATTCTGCTTCACGTAGTCGGTGACCTTGTCGGTCACCTCGTCCCACTCGGTGTCGCGGATCTTGTCGCGGAGGGCGCCCGCCCGGGCCTTCACCCCTTCGGCGACCTCGTCGAACTTTTCCTTCGCGCGTCCGCCGAACCCCTCGCGGGCGGCATCGATCTTCTCGTCGACCATCCTGGCGGCGTCGCTCGTCTCGGCCATGACCTGGACCTCCCTTCCGGTAGTCTGGCCCGAATCTTCGCACGGCGGCGAGCCGGGTCGCCACCGCGGGCGGTCGTGCGGGGCTACGATGAACGGAGGAGGCTTCATGCAGATCGGCTTTCACGGTGCCGCGCGGACGGTGACCGGCTCCAGGTACCTCCTGTCCCTCGACCACTACCGCCTCCTCGTCGACTGCGGCCTCTTCCAGGGCGGGTTCGAGATGCACCAGCGGAACTGGCGGCCGACGCCGTTCCGGCCCTCGTCCGTGAACGACGTCGTCTTCACGCACGCCCACATCGACCACACGGGCTACTTCCCGCGGTTCGCGGGCGACGGCTTCACCGGGCGGGCCCTTGCGACCCCCCCGACGAAGGCCCTTCTCGGCGTTCTCCTCCCCGACTCGGGCGGCCTGCAGGAGGAAGAGGCCCGCTGGGCGAACAAGAAGGGCTTCTCCCGCCACCAGCCGGCGAAGGCCCTCTACACGGAAGACGACGCGATGAGGTCGCTCCAGCTCCTCCACCGTCTCGAGTTCGACCAGGAGACCCCGCTCCACAAGGGGCTGAAGGTGAAGCTCCACCGGGCCGGGCACATCCTCGGGGCGGCGTTTGCGGAGATCCGCTACCGGGACGGAGACGCCGGCTGGAAGACGGTCGTCTTCTCGGGCGACCTGGGCCGCAGGGGCGTCCCGATCCTCCAGGACCCGGCCCCTCTCCCCGCCTGCGACGTCCTCGTCTGCGAGTCGACCTACGGGGACCGGCTCCACGAGCCGACCGACCCGAAAGAGCAGCTCCGCCGCGAGCTCGAGGACGCCTTCCGGCGCGGCGGGTTCACGGTCATCCCCGCCTTCGCCGTCGGGCGCACCCAGGAGGTCCTCTACCACCTCTTCGAGCTCTTCGAGGAGGGGCGCCTCCCGAAAGTCCCCGTCTACGTCGACTCCCCGATGGCGAATTCCGTCGTCGAGCTCTACTGCCGCTACCGCTCCGAGCACGACGTGGAGATGAACGAGCTGGAGGAGGCGTCCGGCTCCCCGCTCCAGACCCCGTACTTCACCGTCGTCAGGAAGCGCGACGAGTCGAAGAAGCTGAACTTCGAGCGCGGCCCCGGAATCGTCATCTCGGCCTCGGGAATGGCGACCGGCGGACGGGTCCTTCACCACCTCCTCCACCGCCTCCGCGACGAGCGGAACACCGTCCTCTTCGTCGGCTACCAGGCCGAGGGGACGCTCGGACGGCGGCTCCTCGAGGGGGAGACCGACGTGACGATCATGGGCGAGGGTCTCGCGGTGAAGGCGGCCGTCCGGCAGATCCCCGCCCTCTCGGCCCACGCCGACGCAAACGAGCTCATCGCCTGGATGAAGACGGCCCCCGCCCCGCCGAAGACGGTCTACCTGACCCACGGCGAGCCGGCCGCCCAGGACGCCTTCGCGGAGCGCCTTCGTTCCGAGCTGGGCCTGAAGGTCCACGTCCCGGAGCCCGACGACGTCGTGGAGGTCTGACCTGGGCCGCGGAACCGGGGCCTTTCCCGTCCGGGCCCCCCAGCTGACGGGGATCACGCGGGCCGTCGCGCTCGCGTGGGTCGTCCTCCGCCGGAGCGTGAGGTCGTTCTACGAGGCGCGGGGCACCGGCCTCGCCTCCGGCCTCGCCTACTCCTCGCTCCTCTCCTTCATCCCCCTCGTCGCCTCGGTCACCGTCCTGACGTCCACCTTCTTCGGGGAGAGGGGCGGGAGAGGTTTCTACCGGCTCCTCCGCTTCTTCGTGCCCGGCACGTCCCGGGAGGTCCTCCGGGGCGTCGAGGCCCTCGTCGACGAGGCGCAGGCGGCCTCCTGGATCGCGACGGTCCTCCTCGTCTTCACGTCCATGCGCGTCTACTTCGACGTGGAGGGGGCCGCGAACCACCTCTGGGGCACACTCCGGCCGCGACGCGTCCGGCAGCGGCTGACTCTCGCCGCCCTCGTCGTCGTCCTCGGCCCGGTGGCCCTCGGCGTCGCGACCTCGCTCCTCCTCGAGAGCGGCCTCCCTCTGACCCAGCTCCACGTCCGCGGCCTCCTGGCGTCGATCGCGGCCCTGACCCTCGTCTACAAGGTCGTCCCTTCCGCCCAGGTCCGTTGGGGCGCCGCCGCGTCGGCCGGCCTCGTCGCGGGCGCCGGGCTGACCGCCCTCCGGCAGGTCTTCACCCTCGGGTTCGTCGCCCTCTCCGGCGTCGAGAAGCTCTACGGCACGATCAGCGCCATCGCCGTCTTCGTGATCGCCACCGGCTTCGCCTGGACGATCCTCCTCTTCGGCTTCTCCTTCGCCCACGCCGTGCAGTTCCGGGACGAGCTCCTCGCCCACGACGCCCCGCCCCCGGCCGCGAAGAAGCCGGGCCCCCTCGAGGAGGCGACGCAGCTCCTGCTTCGCCTCACCGAGGCCTGGCACGCGGGGGTTTCCCTCGACGTCTCCACGCTCTGCGAGGCGTGCGGCCGCTCGGCCGACGACCTCCGCTCGCGGATGAAGAGGCTCGACACGGCGGGCCTCGTCGAGGTAACGGGCGACTCGGTCCGGCTCGCCCGTCCGCCCGACACGATCACCCTCTACGCCGTGGCCCGGGCGGTCGGCGAGGCGGCGCCGCGGGCCGTTCCCACCGGCTCCGAGCCCGAGGCGGCCATCCTGCGCGCTCTCTACATGAGGGCCGACGGAGAGGAGCGGGGAGTCCTCCAGGGGACGAGCCTCGAGGACGTCTACCGCCCCCACGCCCGCCGCCGCTCCGAGAACACGGACGCCGTCGACCTCCGCCTCGGCCCGGGGGAAGGCGCCCAGCAGAGACGGGGGAACGCGCCCGGCGGCGGTTCGCCCGCCGGAGCGGACAAGGGGACGGGCGGGAGCGGCGGCGATTGACGAATCGGCCCGATGCGGCTAGATTCTGCGCCCCCACGGTGGGGCTGTAGCTCAGCTGGGAGAGCGCTAGAATCGCACTCTAGAGGTCGGGAGTTCGATCCTCCTCAGCTCCACCATTCAATTTGAAGGACTTACGGGCCGCGACAACGCGGCCCTTTTTCTTTCTGTCCACGTTTCTGTCCACAACAGTCTTGTGGTCGGGAGTTCGGGAGCGGTCGCAACATCGTTGGTCGCGAGCGACTTGCCGACCGTCGCCGTTCGCGAGCTCGTCGGACTCATCCACGGTTCTGTCCACGTTCGCCGGACCGATCGGGTGCCTGGCGTCTCTGTCGAGGCCACGGTTACGAGGTGAATCGGCCCGACACCGTGACCCGGCCCCCTTCGGCGCAGGCACTCGAGGACCTCGTAGCGACTCCGTCGGTAGGGGAATCGGGCGCGCGATCATGGGGCGAGATGGCCTGTCCCTCGCCTGATACGATTTCCATGGAGGCCGACGTGACGGAACTGATCGAGCAGCACCAGGCAGCGCTCGCCGAACTCTGTCGACGGTTCGGCGTCGATCGGCTCTACGTGTTCGGGTCGGCGGCCTCCGGCAACCTTCGGCCCTCCAGCGACGTCGATCTCGTGGTCTCCATGGCGGACCGCCTGCCGACCGGCACGTACGCGGACCGGTTCCTGGACTTCGCAGAGGCCGTCGAAGGCCTGCTGGGTCGCCGGGTGGACCTGGTCTCCGAGCAGGCGATCCGGAACCCCTTCTTCCGTCGCGAAATCGAGGCGACCCGTCAGCTGGTGTATGGACAACCGCTCGAAGAAACTGCTGTTTGACGTCGTCTCCGCGGGCCGGAGCATCACCGAGTGGTGCCGTGGTCGTTCGTACGGAGAGTACGAGGAAGATCGGCAACTTCGAAGGGCTGTGGAGAGGGAGTTCGAGGTGATCGGCGAGGCGCTCCATCGCCTGGAGCAGGGCGATCCGGAGACGGCAGCCGGGATCGAAGATCTCCGCCGGATCGTGGGCTTCCGGAACCGGATCATCCACGGCTACGACACGATCGACGACGCGACGGTGTGGGGCGTCATCGAAGGCCGTCTTCCGAGGCTCATCGAGCAGGTGAGCGCTCTGCTCGAACAGGCCGGCGAGCGCGTCTGAGGGCAGTCGCGGCCGGGATCGCGTGGATGTCGGTTTTCACGACCTATGGACCCCCTGACGCCGGGTTTTTCACGACCTTTCCCCCCCTGAGGGGGTAGGTTTTCCACGACCTTTCCCCCCCTCGCGGAGACCGGGGTCTCCGCCTCGCGTGAAGGGACAGAACGGGAGACCCTCCGTGCCCCGAAGCGTCGGGTACGGAGGTCCGGTTGGCCTATCGCGAGGTGGGAA
>CALMDF010000523.1 GCA_937864895.1 uncultured Holophagales bacterium
GGCGCTCGCCGAGGTCGAGCGCGAGCTCGGCGTGTGCGACTGGATCGACCCGGAGACGAGCGCGCCGGCCGAGGACAGCGTGCCGCACCTCGAGGAACACTGAGGCGGCGGCCATGCCCGAGGGGAGCCAGCCCGCGAGGACCCGGAAGGTGGCTCTCCCGCCCGGCATTCCGACCGCAGTCGCGGCCCTCCGCAACGAGATCGAGAACCACCCGCTCGTGGAAGACCCCGACGGCGACGAGCTCTTCGACGACGGCCTCTACCCCAGCGGCTCCGTCACGGCCGCCGAGCTCCCGTCCCTTTCCGACGAAGAGCGGTCGTTCTGGAAGGACTTCGGGCGGACGCTGAGGGGGCTCGTCGTCCGGAAGAAGGACAGCAAGCCCGCGTCGATCCCGGAGGAGGAGCTGGCCGCGCTCTTCGCTACGGGCTTCCCCCTTCCGATCGAAGCGTTCCCCAGGGAGAAGCTGCGCGACACGTTCAACGCCTCGCGCGGCCGCCACAAGAAGCACCACGCCATCGACCTCGGGGCCCCGAAGGGCACGCCGATCGTGGCGGTGAGCGACGGGACGATCGAACGGCTCGGCCGCGACCGCCGCGGCGGGATCGTCATCTACCAGCGCGACGCCAACGGCCGATTCGTCTACTTCTACGCCCACCTCAAGCGCTACGCCCCAGGCCTCAGAGTCGGGGACAAGGTGAAGCGCGGGCAGAAGATCGGCGAAGTCGGGACGACCGGACGGACGTTCGGCGCCCACCTGCACTTCGCGATCTTCCGCGACGTCGAGTCCCCGGCTCCCTGGAAGGGGCTGGTCATCAACCCCTACCTCGTCTTCGCCCCGCTCATCGGCCCGAAGTGAGGCGCGGCGCCGGCCCCCCCGGCCGGCCCCCTCGATTCCCGCGCTCCCGCACACGGCAGCGTTGACCTCGCGGGCCGGGGACCAACAGAATCCCGGCGTGAGCGCACGCGTCGTCCTCCACAGGCGGGCGGAGCCCCTTCCGGGCGCCCTCGCCGATGCCGTGACCGCGGCCGGCCTCGAGGATCGTCCCTGGGACGGCGCCCCTCCCGCGCCGGACGGGGAGCCGGCGCTCTACCTCGTCACGGACGGCTGCCACGACGTCGTCTCGGAGCTTCTCCCGGCGGACGCCCCCGCCGCGCTCCTCGGCTGGGGCACCACGCCCGACCTCGCCCTTCCCTCTTTCGGCCTCCCGACCGATGCCCCGGCTTCGGCCCTCGCGGCGATCCTCTCGGCTGCCGCGGCGGTCGCAACGGCCCGGGCCGGCTCGGCGGCGCTCGCCCATCGCCTCTCCGAGTCCGAGGAGCGCGTCTCCGCCCTGAACAGGATCGGAATCGCCCTCTCGGCCGAGCGGGACCTCGACCGCCTCCTCGAGAAGATCCTGACCGAGTCCCGCCGCTTCACGGGCTCCGAGGCGGGGAGCCTCTACCTCCTCGAGGAGGGGCCCCACGGGAGGCGGCTGCGCTTCAAGCTCGCGCAGAACGACGCCGTGAGGTTCGCGTTCTCCGAAAGGACGATGCCGGTCGACGACGCGAGCCTCGCGGGCTACGTCGCCGGGCACGGCGAGCCGGTGAACCTCGACGACGCCTACACGGTGCCGGCGGAGGCCCCGTACCGCCACAACACCGCCTTCGACGAGCAGACGGGCTGGCGGACCCGAGCGATGCTCGTCGTCCCGATGAGCGACCACACGGGGGCCCTCGTCGGCGTCCTTCAGCTCATGAACCGCCGCCTCCCCGGCGGGGCGTTCGCGCCCTACCCCGCCGACCTCGTCCCCCTCCTCCTCTCCCTGGCGACCCAGGCGGCCGTCTCGGTGAAGGCGAACCAGCTCACGGCCTCGATCCGTCGGCTCTTCGAGGACTTCGCCCGCGCCGCGATCATGGCCGTCGAGCTCCGCGACCCGACGACCGCCGGCCACAGCAACCGCGTCGCCGGACTCTCGGTCTCTCTCGCCCGCGTCGTCGACCGGGCGAGCGACGGGCCCTACGCCTCCTTTTCCTTCTCCCGGGAGGAGCTGCACGAGCTGCAGACGGCCGCCCTCCTCCACGACTTCGGGAAGATCTCGATCCCCGAACGCGTCCTCGTGAAGGCGAAGAAGCTCGACGAGGACGAGATCCTCCGGATCCGGGACCGGTTCGACTTCGCCCTCGAGTCCGAGGACGCCCAGGAGACCCGCGACCTCCTCGCCCGCCTCCTCGAGGCCGGGGTCCCGCCGTCGGCGGAGGACCTCCGCCTCCTCGACGTCGCGCGGTCGGAGCGGGCACGGGAGCTCGAGGAGATCTGGGACGAGGTCCGTCGCGCCAACGAACCGTCCGTCCTCCCCGAGGAGGCCGGGGGCGCGCTGAGGAGGCTCCTCACGCGTTCCTTCCGAGACCGGCGCGGCGTCGTGACGCCCCTCCTCCGCGACGAGGAGTTCCGGCTCCTCACGATCCGGAAAGGGAGCCTCTCGCTCGAGGAGCGGACGCAGATCGAGAGCCACGTCTCGCACACCTACCGCTTCCTCTCGTCGATCCCCTGGACCGCCGACCTCGCTCGCGTCCCCGAGATCGCGCACGCCCACCACGAGATGCTCGACGGGTCCGGCTATCCCCGCGGCCTCCGCGCGGACCGGATCCCCGTACCTTCGCGGATCATGACCGTCTGCGACATCTACGACGCCCTGACGGCCGCCGACCGGCCCTACAAGAAGGCCGTCCCGAGGGAGAAGGCCCTGCGGATCCTCGAGGACGAGGGGCGGGAAGGCCTCCTCGACCCTTGGCTCGTCGAGGTCTTCATCAGCGAGATGCTCTGGGTGCCCGTGGGGCACGCGTGAGCCCGGCCGCGGCGCCCCTCCTCGCCCCGCTCCTCCCGCTCCTCCCGCTCCTCTCCCCGGTCCCCTCGCCGAGCCCCCCCGGCAGGGCGCTCGTTCCGAGGGGAAGGTGGCACCACGAGGTCGAACGCCCGGTCCGCCTCGGCTGGTCGATCCTCTTCCGGAGGACCGAGGCCGAGGACGAGACCCGGCTCCTCGTCGAGACCCCGTCCGGCCGATTCGTGCTCGTCTCGGCCCAGCCCGCCGACGGGTCGCGAACCCGCGAGGAGGTGGCCGTCCCAGAGCTCGGCGAGACCGTCTCGCGCGTCCTCTCCACACGGGTCCCGGAGGGGGTCGCGGAGTGCGCCGGAATCCGCGCCCCCGACGCCTGCCTCATCCTCGAAGGGAACCGCGGCCGGCTCGCGGCGCCGCTTTCCGCCTTCTCCGGGGACGAGGGGCCGAAGCTCCGGCGGCGCGCCGCGGGGCTCGTCTCGCCCGCGTTCCTCGCGGCCCTGAAGGGCCTCGCGCCGGCAATCCGGATCGCCGACCTCGCCTTCTACTCGGAGGACTTCCTCGCCCTCGTCGAGCCTTCTCTGGCTCGCCCGCCCGGCCCCGGCCTGAGTGCGCCCCGGCTTCCCGGATGCGCCTTCGACGCGACGTTCGGCTATCCGTGCACGGCCGAAGAGCGCCGCCGCGAGGGGTGGCTCTTCCGCGCCCGGCCCGCGCCCGCCCCGTCCCCGGCGCCCTCGCCGCGCTGAGGCCGGCTCACTCCGCCTCGGTGCGGTGCTCGGGGCGGAGGAGGTCGAGGACGGTCTTCACCGGCGCGAACGTCTCGATCGGCACCTCGACGAACAGGGTGTTCCAGAAGGCCATCGCGCCGTTCCAGAGGCCCGGCCGCTCGAGGGCGAGGAGCTCGACGCCGCCGTGCGACTTCCGGGAGACGAAGACCGCGTCGTGGTCGACGAAGCGGAACAGGTCCCACGGGCGTCCGGACGCGTCTCGGAGCGACACGACGAGGTCCACGGGGTTGAAGTGCGTGGAGGAGGCCCAGGTCTTCTTCTGCGCCGGGTCCTCGAGATTCACCTCGGCGCTCTCGACGATCTGCCGCGAGAGGCGGCCGTCCCGGCCCCGCACCCAGAACGGCCCGCCGCCCGGCTCTCCTTCGTTCCTGACGACCCCGCAGACGCGCAGGGGGCGCGCGAGGCGCGCCCGGACCCAGGCCGCCCGTTCCGCGTTCGTGAGCCCGTCGGCCTCGGCCGTGGCGTCGCCGAAGGTCTCGCGGAGGTAGGCGATCGCCTCGTCCGCCGCGGTCCCGTCGCCGGCGTCGAGGAGGCCCACGAGGTGGTGGACCCTCCGCTCCACCTCGAGGAGCCTCCCCGCCAGGAGCCTCTTCCAGAGGAGCGTCGGCCCCTTGCGCGCATCGGGGACGACGTTGTCGATGTTCTTGATGAAGACGACGTCACCGCCGAGCGCCGCGAGGTTCCCGAGGAGGGCCCCGTGCCCCCCGGGCCGGAAGAGGAGGTCTCCTTCCGCCGTCCGGAACGGCCGGCCGTCGAGGCCGACGGCGAGCGTATCGGTCGAGGGCGCCTGGACGGAGAACGTCACGTCGAAGTGGGCGTGGAGGCGCCGCTCGAGGTCGGCCCGGTGCCGTTCCAGGAGGGCCTCGAAGCTTGCTCGCGCCTCCTCGGCGATGGTGAAGTGGACGGACGCGAGGCCCGAGGCCGCGCGCACCGTGAGCCCCGCCTCGACGAGGTGCTCCTCGAAAGGCGTCCGCGCCCCTTCCTCTTCGAGGTGGAACGGGACGAGCCCCTTGGGGAGGGTTGCCAGGCCGAGCCCCGGCGTGAGGAGGAGGGCGGCGAGAAGCTCGCCGAGGCGCCCCCGCGGGTCCGAGAAGACCTCGTCCCCGGCGGCCTCGCGCAGCCGGGCGGCGAAAGGGAGCTCCTCGAGCCGCTCCACGAACTGGACGACCTCGGCCGCGGCGCGGTCTCCCTTCGCCGCCCGGTCGGTCCAGTCGAACCAGGTCGCGCCGGGGTCGTCGAGAGCCTTCCGGAGCGACTGGAACATCCGCGTCGCGGCGCCGGAGGC
>CALMDF010000524.1 GCA_937864895.1 uncultured Holophagales bacterium
TCGTGTGCGCGATGACGGGCCTCGTCGTCGTCAACTCGGGCGACTGGCAGGCGGGCCTGAAGGGGGCGGCACTCACGAAGACGGCGTTCAGCCACATCCCGCACGTCGGCCCGACCGTCCTGACCGTCGGACTCCTCACGTTCGTCTTCTCGACGATCCTGGGCTGGTCGTACTACGGAGAGAAGGCGGCCGAGTACCTCTTCGGCCCCAGGGTCGTCCGTCCCTACCGAGTCCTCTGGGTCGTCGCGGTGATGATCGGCTCCGTCGCGACGCTCCCCGTCGTCTGGTCGTTCGCCGACATCGCCAACGGGCTCATGGCGGTGCCGAACCTCGTCTCGCTTCTCGCCCTCAGCGGTCTTCTCGCCACCGAGACGAAGAAGTACCTCGCACCGGGGAACCTCGACCTCGTCGCCGAAGAGAGCCCGGAAGCGCGGTAGACGAGAACGGCGGGATCGGAACCGGGCGGGCGCTACCCGAGCGCCTGCACGAGGACCTCCCGCCTTCCGTCCAGGTAGCGGGCGGCCGCGGGAAGCGCGAGCTCCCGGTAGGCGAGAAGGACGAGGCCGAAAGTCAGCGCCATCACCGGCAGGAGCGCGGCGGGGGCCCGCCACGTGCAGAGCGCGTAGACCCCGCCGAAGAGGAGAGCGGCGAGGACCGAGCCGGCCGCGCCGACCCACGCGACGACGGGAGCCGGCCTCGCGTTCCGGAAGCTGTCGCGGGGCAGCGGCCGGGGCGCCCAGGCGCTCGTCCAGTGCCCGACGCCGGTCATCGTCACGGAGATGCAGGCCGCGAGGCAGAGGCCGGCCGCCGTGTGGTGCGGGGACAGCCTTCCGCCCGGAGACATGAGGAGGAGCAGGAGGAGGGCCTGGACGGCCTGGTAGACCGCCATTCCCCGGAGCTTCCCCCGGAGGAGCTCGTCGGAGCGCAGGGGGAGCAGGAGAAGGGCCTTCACTCCCGGCCCGTCCAGGCCGAACTGGTTCAGCTGCAGGTGGGTCGTCGTGAGGGCCAGGTAGACGAGGGCTCCCGAGATCGACCAGGGCCGGGACTCCGGCAGGAACGAGGAGAAGGCCCCCTTCGCGAGGATGAGCGTGAGGAGCGGCATGAGGAACCCGAGCCGGCCCGGGTGGCTCGAGATCAACGAGTGCCAGTGGAGGCGGGCCATCCCCCAGGCGGGCGAGGAGAATGTCCAGAGACGCTCCCGGCCTCCCGGCGAGACGCGGAGGGCCCGGGGGTCCGCGTCCCGCCACAGGGTGCGGGCGGCCGCGAGGAGGAGCAGCGCGACGAAGGCCGCCGGGGCCACCTGCCGCCCGACGGCGCGGCTCCAGCGTCCGTTCACGGCGTCGCCGAGACCGAGGGCCGCCTGGAACGGCGGCAGGAGCTCCACGGCCCCGATCGCCTCCTCCCCGATCCGTTCCAGGGTCGCGACCCTCGCCGCGGCCGCGCCCGCCCGCTCCGCCTGTCTCTCGTGCGCGAGCATCACGACCGGCCCGAGCAAGGCGGCGAACCCGACGAGGACGAGCCCCGCCCGGAGGCGTTTCACGAGACGCGCGGCGAGGCTCCCGACGAGGTGCTGGATGCAGAGCTGCGACAAGACCGTTCCCGCCCAGACGAAGGGGAGCAGGGGGAGCGTCCTCGGCTGCGCGAGGCCGACGCCGGCCGCCACGGCGCCAGAGAGGGGCACGGTCAGGAGGGGGAACGGATCGCCCAGTCCCGCCAGCAGCTCGGCCGCAAAGAGGCTTCGCAGCCTCAGGGGGTAGACCTTCGTCGCCTCCCACGCGAGGACGCGGCTCCCCCCGAGGAGCCCGCCCGCCACGCCGCCGAGGAGCGCGAGAAACGCCAGGACCCCGCCCAGGACGAGCGCGACGGGCCGTTGCCCCAGCTCCGCCCCGAGGGAGACGCCCAGGAGCGCGCCGCCTCCCAGGACGAGAACTCCCAGGAGCAGCCCGAACAGGGAGGCCAGCGCGAGCATCACGAGGCGGCCGGACGTTCCGAGCTCCCTCGCGGCCTGGTTCCAGGCGCCCTGCAGGTGGGCCGCGAGGAGAGCACGGGCGGGAGACGCTACAGCCACGAGAGCGTGCCGTCCTGCGCGCCCCCGACGAGGCTCACGAAGAGGCCCTCGAGGTTCTCGGCCCCCTCGCGGACCCGAAGCTCGTCGAGGGGCCCGAAGCCGAGGAGCCGCCCTTCGTCCAGGATGGCGATGAGCGGGCAGAGTTTCTCGACGACCTCCATGATGTGGCTCGTGAGGACGAGGGTGACGCCGTGGCCCTGGAGCGACAGGAGGATTTCCCGGATCGTCCGGCTCGTCACGGCGTCGATCCCCTCGAACGGCTCGTCGAGAAAGACGATGCGCGGGCCGTGGATGAGCGCGGCACAGAGGCTGAGCTTCTTCTTCATCCCATAGCTGTAGTCCGCGACGAGGCCCCGGGGCGCCGGCGCGAGGTCCAGCTTGGCGAAGAGCTCCTCCCGCCGGGCGTCCGCCACCGCGTCCTCGAGACCGTACATCCGACCGACGAATCTCAGGTACTGGGGCCCGGTCAGGTACTCCAGGAGGGCCATGTCCTCGGGCATGACGCCGATCTGACGCTTGACGGCGATCGGCTCTTCCGCGAGGTCGCGGCCCAGGACCCGGATGGTGCCGCTCGTCGGCTGGAGCAGGCCGGTGACCATCCTGAGCGTCGTGCTCTTCCCCGCGCCGTTGCGACCGAGGAGGCCCAGGAAGGCTCCCGGCTCCAGGAGCAGGGTTAGGTCGTTCACCGCGATCGTGTCGCCGAAGCGCTTCGTGAGGTTCGTCAGCTCCAGGGCGGGACTCTCGATCGACATTCGCAGCAGGATACCGGAGGCCCTTCAGACATTTCGCGCCGCGGGCACCTCCGTCCGCTTCGCCACGTAGACACCGTCGGGCGGGACGAGCTTCACCTCGGTCACCCTTCCGTCCGGTTCCGGGACGAACGTGCGGACCGGTTTCGGGATTCAGCCCGTCGGGAGCTTCTCGTGACGGTACGCCCGTCCTTCCGGCCCGTAGGCCGCCGTCACGTGGCCGTGACCGCGGAGGAGCCAGCGGCAGGTGACGAGCCCCTCGAGGCCGACCGGACCGCGCGCGTGGAGCTTCCCGGTCGAGATCCCGACCTCGGCGCCGAGACCGTAGCGGTACCCGTCGGCGAACCGGGTGGAAGCGTTGTGGTAGACGCCCGCGGCATCGACTTCGGCGAGGAACCGCTCCGCGGCGATCCGGTCGTCCGTGACGATCGATTCCGTGTGCGAGGAGCCGTAGCGGTTCACCCAGGCGATCGCCTCGTCGAGGCTCTCGACAACCTTCACGGAGACGACCGGCGCGCCGTACTCCGTCTTCCAGTCCTCCTCCGTCGCCGGGGCGACCGGGAGGCCGTGGGCGGCCGCCCGCGTCTCCTCGCAGCCGCGGACCTCCACCCCCCTTTCGAGGAGGCTTCCGAGGAGCGGAAGCAGGACGTC
>CALMDF010000525.1 GCA_937864895.1 uncultured Holophagales bacterium
CCGAGAGGAACTGCCTTCTGTCCGTGCTCATGATTTCTTCGGCTCCTCGGCGTGGGCCGCCGGCTCCTTGTCGGGCGCGTGCGGGTCGTGACAGCCGCCGCAGCTCCCGCTTCCGTCCCCGTGCTCCTTCGGGTCGACCTGCTTGAAGCCGGCGGGCTTGCCGACGCTTTGGGTGTGGCAGACGAGGCAGAGCTTTCCGGAATCCGGCTTCGTCGGCTTCTCGTCGGTCTCGGCCGCCGCGTGCGCGCCGAGAGCCCCGTGGCAGGCCTCGCAGCCGACCTTCGCGTGGAGGCCCGTCTTCAGCCGGTCCGGCTCGTCCGAGTGGCATTCCGCGCAGGCCGCGCGCCCCGCGTGGACCGGTTTCTGCGCCCGGTTGTCGTCGAGGGCGCCGACCCGGAAATGGCCGAGCTCCCCGAAACCGTCGGGGACGAGGACACGGCGGGCGATCAGAAAAGCTGCAATCCCGACGACGAAAAGGCCCGCCATCCGAAACAGATGCAATGCGTGTCCCAGAGGTCTACTCATGGCCCGCCCATTCCTCCCCCGCGGAAGATGCGTTCCAATTTGGTCCCGATTCCCAACGCAGGCATGAAGCAAACGCTTCATTTCACCTGATTCAGCCTGCCCAGGCGCGATCCGTCCCCGGCCCTCTCTTCTGGGCGCCGGAAGCAGACTTCCTGGAGCAGGTCGACGCCGGGCAGTTCGTCGATCGCCTCGAGCCCCACCTCTTCCCCGCCGAGAGATTCCAGAACCGCTACGACCGGAGCGACTATCAGGACGGCCGGTTCGAGACCTCCGACGAACGCCGCGACGCCCTCTGATACGCGCGCTCCGCGTGGGCCGTCGTCCTGACGGGCTGGCCGGCCTTCGACGAGGAAGACGCCTCCATGGGCCTCGGGGTCGGCCTCGGGGTCGGCCTCGGAGCGCCCCGCGCGCGAAGCCACCTGGAGATTCGGGTCGTGAGCGAGCGATTCACCTGGACCGAGAAGAACGGCGACGCCGTCCGGTCCACGAGCAGCCCGGTGAGGTTCCTCGCCGACGGCTTCCTCGAATCGGGGCCGTGGCGCCTGGACCTCGGGAGGTGGAGCGTCTCCGGTCTCGCGGGGTGGGCTTCCCGCGGCTACGACCTCTCCCTGCCGCAGCAGGCCGGGAGAACGGTCCCCGAGCCCGGGCCTCTCCCCGCGAGGCAGGAAGACCTCTACCTCGACAAGGCGCACCTGAAGGCCCTCTACGAGTTCAGGCCCCGGGTGTCGTTCGAGCTCCTCCTCTCGCAGGCCCTTCGCGGCGGGAGCTTCGGCGGCGGGTCGATCAAGGCCCTGCTCGTCTTCTGACCTGCCGGCGTCCGGTCCGCCGGAAGGGCCGGCCGCGCCCGGCGCTCGGAGCGTTTCCCGGCCTGCGTTAGCGCACTTTTTCATCGGGCGCTTTCTTCGAGTACCATCCGGCCCGATCCCCACTTCCCGGACCGCGTTCGAGGAGAGGCACAGCCATGAACGAGAGACTCCCCCGTCCAGGAGACGGTGCCCTCCTTTTCCACTATCCCGAGTACGCGTCGCTCCCTGCGGACGACCGCGCCGCCATCGACAGGCTCGTTTCGACGGTTCGCGTCGCGGCCGAAGAGACGGTCTTCCGGCGCGGCGATCCCGGGGACGCGATGTACGTCGTCGCCAGCGGGCGTTTTCGCGTCACCGGGGCGACGCCGGCCGGCGCGGAGGTGACGCTCGCCGAGATCGGCCCGCGGGACTGGGTCGGAGAGATGGCCGTCCTCACCGGCCAGGCGCGCTCGGCGACCCTGACGGCCATCGAGGCGGGCGAGCTCGCCCGCCTCGAGCGCTCCGGTTACGACGAGCTCGCCCGCCGCTATCCCGACGTCGCCGCACGGCTCACGGGCGAGATCGGCCCCCGCCTCCGCCGGACCCAGCTCCTCCGGGTCTGGGAGGACCTCTTCGGGCTCACGGAGCCGGCGGACTTCCGGGCGCTGGAGGAAGCCGTCGAGTGGCGGCGCGTCCCGGCGGGAGCGGTCCTCATACAGCAGGGAGAGGCGAGCGACGCGATGTACGTCGTCGTGACGGGGCGTCTCCGGACCGTCGTCAAGAGGTCCGACGGCGGCTTCGTGAGCGTTCGCGAGACCGGAGCTTTCAGCACCGTGGGGGAGCTCGGTCTCCTGACCGACCAGCCTCGCTCCGCCACCGTCCTCGCCCTTCGCGACAGCGAGGTCATCCGGCTCAGCCGGGAGTCCTTCCGCTCCTTCGCGATGAAGCACCCGCAGGCGCTCATGAAGGTCGCCTCGATAGTCGCCGAGCGCCAGATGAGCGGCCGCGCGGTCGGGGTGCGCGCCGGCTCTCCCGCGGCCGCTCCCGCCGGTTTCACGATCGCGATTCTCGACATCGCTTCCTCCGAGAGGACCTCGGCCGTCGCCCGGGCCCTCGCCGAGCGGCTCGGCGCCCTCGGCGAGACGCTTTCGCTCGACGCGGCTGCTTTCGACGGAAGGCACGGGCGGAAAGGGGCCGCCGAGACGCCCCTTTCCGGTCCCCTCAGCCTCGCCGTCGACGTCTCGCTCCGCGAGCTCGAGGACCGCACCCGCTACCTCCTTCTCGAGACGGGCCCCGTCTGGTCGACCTGGACGGAGCGCTGCCTGCGGAGGGCGGACCGGATCCTCCTCGTGGCCGACGCCTCCGCGAGCCCGGCGCGAGGGGCGGCCGAGGAGCGGCTCGCCGCGCTGGAGCTCCCCGCGAGAAAGGAGCTCGTCCTCGTCCATCCTCCCGGCATCGCGGAGCCCGCCGGCACTTCCGCGTGGCTCTCGGGGCGGGACCTCGCGGACCACCACCACGTCCGTACCGGGAACCGCCGCGACGAAGAGCGGCTCGCGCGGCGCCTCGCGGGCCGCGGGGTCGGTCTCGTCCTGGGCGGCGGAGGAGCGCGCGGCCTCGCGCACGTCGGAGTGATACGGGCGCTCGAGGAGGCGGGAGTCGCGGTCGACCTCGTGGCCGGCGCGAGCATGGGCGCGGTGGTCGCCGCCGGGTACGCCCTCCACGACTCCAGCGCGCCGCTCGTCGCTCTCGCCGAGAGGTTCGCCTCGCCGAAGAACATCTACGACCGGACTCTCCCCCTCGTCTCCCTGATGGAGGGGGCCAAGGTCCTGCGCCTCATGAAGTCCGTCTACGGGGACCGCGCGATCGAGGACCTCTGGACCCCGTTCTTCAGCATCTCGACGAACCTCACCCGCGCCCGCGTCGACGTCGATTCCCGCGGCCCGCTCTGGCGCGCGGTCCGCAAGAGCATGTCGATCCCCGGCGTCTTCCCGCCGATCATCGAGAACGGCGACGTCGTCGTCGACGGCGGCGTCGTCGACAACTTCCCCGTCGAGAGAATGTCGAGCCGCCCCGACTGCGGCACGGTGATCGGCGTGAACGTCGCCCCCGCCGTCGACAAGGTGAAGCCGTACGTCTTCGGCCCCGCGCTCTCCGGCTGG
>CALMDF010000526.1 GCA_937864895.1 uncultured Holophagales bacterium
AGCCATCCACCAGAGGCGGAGCCGGAGCGGAGCAGGTCTGACCATGAGTCCCCCTAGTCACCCAACAGATAAAAGTCCCGTACGCGGCGTGTCTTCCCCGACACCTTCCGCCCGCGGGGCGAAAAAGATCGGCACGATGTTAGTTCCAAACAGGTGCGGATTCAACTCGTGCCCGAGGATGACCGGGAGGCGTTCGCAAACGACTCCCCTCCTCGATCTCGCATCACGAGAGGGAGTGTCGATCCTCGTCGAATCCCACGCAGTTACGGGGGGAAAAGCACAACCTGCGAACGATTCGCGAAAGGAGACGAGAAAGCAAAAAAGGCGGGCGGCCGAAGCCGCCCGCCAGATTTCCCTTACGGGGAAAGTGTCTTCTGCGTTACGGGGTTGCGATGTTTCCGGGGGTCTGACCGATCGCAACCGGGCTGCAGGTGAACTCGTTGTCGAGGAGCATCGCGCCGTGGCCAACGCTGACGAAGGCGCCGGGGGCCGTGTGCTCGACGGTGACGTGAGCCTGGTAGTAGGAGAAGTTGTCGCTGGCGGGGGTGAAGCCCCAAGCCGTCCAGCCGAAGTCGAAGCCAGCGGGGTTCATGTCGGAGTTGCCGGAGATCTTGATCCGCTGGGACTCGAGGTAGACGTACTTGTCGGGGTTCGGGATGTCGCCGCCGGACGGGCCGCCGCCGGACGGGGTGAAGGAGTTCTCGTCCTCGTCCCAGGTCACGATGCCGATCGGCTCGGTCGTGAAGCCGACGTGGCCAGTGGTGCCCTTGAGCCAGCTGCAGAGGTTGACTTCGAGGGGGGCGGCCAGGCTCGGCTGGTAGCGGTCGGAGCGCCACACGACGGCCCAGGTGTTCAGGCCGGCAGCGGCGTCGTTGAGGTAGCGGAAGCCGTAGGTGTGGCCGAGGGGCTCGCGGCCGTCGCCCGTGAAGCGGTAGCCGGCGGGAACGCTGGCCGGCGTGTTGGCCTGGTCGTTCACGGTGAAGTAGCGGTTGTAGAAGGTCTTCTCGGTCGTCCAGTCGAGGCGGGTGTCGAACTCGAGGGCGATGACCGCGTCACCGGAGATGTTGCCGGCGGCCTCGCTCGGGTCGATGAAGAAGGTGTCGCCCATCAGGACGTTCGGGCCGGCGCCGGTGAGGCCCCAGCCGCGCGTCGCGATGGCGTCGTTGATGTAGAAGGACGCGTCGCTCGGGAAGAAGTTGGTGCAGTAGTTGACGACGTCGATCGTGACGTAGCCGCTGAAGTCGCCGGCGAGGCCGTCGTTGGCGCCCGTCTTGCCGCAGGCGGCGTTGTCGTTGTCCTTGTACGCGGAGCCGGCGCCGACCCCGAGGGCCGAGACGTCGCCGCTCTCGTCGAGGGAGTCCCACACGCGGCTACGGAACGCGCCCGTGTACGCAGGCTCGGCGTAGGTCGAGATCGCGTTGAAGGCGTCCGCGGAGTCCGGGTTGTCGAAGCGGATGAAGGACCCGCCGAGCGCGGCGTAGGTCTTGTAGCAGACGTCGTTCGAGCCGGCGAAGACGTCGAGGTCCTGCGTGAGCGGGTTGACGTTGAGCTTGCCGTTCAGGATGTCCTTCATCCGGAAGGTGGCAACGTCGTAGCCCGTCAGGGGAACGTTGAAGTCGAGCACGGCGGCGGAATACTTGTTCCACACGGTGACGTGCGCGATGAGGTTGATGTCGGAAACGTTCGTGATGGCGATCATGGTGTCGACGCCACCCTCGGCGATGTCGCCA
>CALMDF010000527.1 GCA_937864895.1 uncultured Holophagales bacterium
TCGAGGAGGCCGGCTACGACCGGGAGACCGTCCAGATCCTCCACCTCGTCCCGATCCTCCAGGTGGCCTGGGTCGACGGCGAGATCTCGAAGGCCGAGCGGGACGAGATCCTGAAGATCGCCGCCGCGCGGAACGTCGTCGAGGGGACGCCGGCCCACGCGAAGCTCCTCTCCTGGCTCGACGCGCCCCCGGCCCCGGAGTTCTTCGAGCGGACGATGGAGATCATCTCCCGCCTCCTCGAGCTCTTCCCCGAGGAGAAGCGCCTGTCGCTCCAGGGCGACGTCATGACGGCCTCTCTCGCCGTCGCCTCCGCCTCCGGCGGCTTCCTCGGCTTCGGGAGCAAGGTCTCCGTCGACGAGAAGGCCCTCATCGAGAGGTTCGGGGCTGAGTTCGAGAAGGCCCACAAGGCCGCCCTCGGGAAGACCGCGCAGAAGGACTGACGGGGGGCCCGGGCCCCCCGCCCCCCTACGCGTCCTTGAAGGGGATGTCCGGGCCTTCGTCCGCCTCCGGCGGCGTCGGGTTCCGGAGGACCTTCCAGAAGAAGCGGACGCAGAAGAAGAGGATCACGGACCAGGTGACGCCGAGCATCGTCCAGGCGGCTGGGGTCACGAGGCCCTCCTTTCCTTCCTGCGGAACGCCACGAAGACGAGGACGGCGCAGGCTCCGAAGACGAGGGTGAGGAGGATCCGGCTCAGGTCCTTGACCATCCGCGGCGTCACCTGTCCCTCCGGTCCGAACCAGCCCCCGGCGTCGCCGACGTGCGTCAGCTTGCCGAGGACGCTCCCGGGCGAGAGCGGCCACCCCTGTCCGTCGAAGAGACTGCTCACCGCGGCGCCCCACTCCCCGCCCTGCGGCTGGACGAGGGCGCCGAAGAAGACGACGGCGAGGAAGAGCGGCGTCACGTAGGGAATGATGTACCGGTAGATGATCGGCACCTTCATGTCGGCCCCCCGGGTGATCTCCTCCCACCCCCTCTTCATCCCGAAGATCCAGGCGAAGACGATCACCTCGAGGAGGGCGAAGACGACGAGGGAGAAGGTCCCCGTCCAGAAGTCGAACTCGTCGAACGAGCCGCCCGGGTAGAGCCAGACGCACCACATCCCGAGGACGAAGGTGCACCCGGCGAAGACGAGCGCGCCCTTCGAGCGCGCGGTCCCGAACTCGTCGGCGAGGAAGGACAGGATCGGCTGCCCCATCGCGAGGGACGACGTGATCCCGGCGAAGAAGAGGAGCCCGAACCACATCGCCCCGGCGACCGGCGCGAACCAGCCCCAGTTGTTGAAGAGCGTCGGCAGCGTGAGGAAGCCGAGCGCGAAACCGCTCCCCCCGCTCGTCGCGCTCTGGACCGCCGCGAGACCGAGGTAGGCCGTCGCGATCGGGATCAGCAGCGTCCCGCCCAGGATGACCTCGACGAACTCGTTCATCCAGCCCGCGCTCGCCGCGTTCAGGGCGATGTCCCGGTTCTTCCTCACGTACGACGCGTAGCAGTGGATCGACCCCATGCCGACGGAGAGGGTGAAGAAGATCTGCCCCGCGGCGGCGAGCCAGACGTTGAAGTCCGCGAGGCCCGAGAGATCGGGATTCCAGACGAAGTTCAGGCCCTCGAGCGGGCTCTCGACGACGCCCGGGTCGCCGACGCCCAGCGTGAGCCCCCGGACGGCAAGGACGATCCCGAAGAGGATCAGGAGGGGGACTCCGATCTTCGCCGCGAGCTCGATCCCTTTCGCCACGCCCCGCGAGAGGATCCAGCCGTTCAGAGCGAGCGTCACCACGAAGAAGAACGTCGCCTCGGGCGGGAGCGACGTGATCGAGCCGGCGTGCTGGCCGAGGTACGCGGGGAAGAACTCCGTCGGCGGCGTCCCCTTGAACGTCCCCTTCAGCGAGTGCCAGACGTAGGCGAGCGTCCACGACTCGATGTAGCAGTAGTAGGCCGCCAGCGTCAGGTTCGTGAAGAGGCCGAAGACCCCGACGTACTTCAGGAACCGGCTCTTTCCCATCTGGTGGAGGATGCCGGGGGCCGAGTGGTGGCCAAACTGGCCCCCGTAGCGCCCCATCGCCCACTCCACCCAGAGGAGCGGGATCCCCATCAGGACGAACGCGACGAGGTACGGGATGAGGAAGGCCCCGCCGCCGTTCTGCGCCGCCTGCGCCGGAAAACGCAGGAAGTTCCCGAGCCCCACGGCGTTGCCCGCCATCGCCAGGACGAGCCCCGCGCGCGACGCCCACTGTTCCTTGTGTGCCGTCATGGGCACCCCCTCTGCACGAGCCGGCAGGGTAGCCGCGGCCGGGAGGGGCCGTCAACGCGAGATCGAACCGCGAGGCGCCCGGGACGCGCGAGAATCGGCCCGATGAAGGTCGCCCTCCTCCAGCTCGACATCGCCTGGGAAGACGTCCCCGCCAACCACGCCCGCGCCGCCCGCCTCCTCGACCAGGCCGCCGCGCTCGGCGCCCGCCTCGCGATCCTCCCGGAGATGTTCGCGACCGGCTTCTCGATGGACGGGCGCCGGATCGCCCAGCCCGAAGGGGGGCCGACGGAGACGTTCCTGTGCGAACGGGCCGCCGCTCTCGGCCTCCACCTCCTCGCCGGCGTCGCCCAGGCCGCCGAGCCGCTCCCCGTGAACCGGGCCCTCCTCGTCTCTCCCGGAGGGGACGTGAAGAGGTACGCGAAGATCCACCCCTTCTCCTTCGCCGGGGAGGAGAAGGTCATGGCGAGCGGCGGGAACGTCGTCACGTGGGACGTCGAGGGCCTCCGCGTGACGCCTCTCGTCTGCTACGACCTCCGCTTCCCCGAGCCGTTCCGCGTCGCGGCGGAGGAGACCGACCTCTACGCCGTCATCGCGAACTGGCCGGAGCGGCGCCGGCACCACTGGAGCCTCCTCCTGCGCGCCCGCGCCGTGGAGAACCTCGCGTACGTCGCGGGCGTGAACCGCGTCGGCGAGGGGGACGGCCTGCGCTACTTCGGAGACTCCGCCCTCGTCGGCCCGTGGGGGGAGACGATCGTCTCGGCCGCGGAGCAGGAAGCGGTCCTCGCCGCCGACGTCTCCGCGGAATCCGTCGCCGAGGCGCGGCGGAAGTTCCCGGTCCTCGGGGACCGCAGGCCCTCGAGCTACCGGCGGCGCGCGTGACGACCCGCCGGTACCTCGCGCACCTCGCGGCCGGTCTCGGGCTCCGCCTTCTTCTCGCGGCCTTCTGGACCGGCTCGTACGACACCTTCAACGCCCTGCGGCACGCGGGCGTCCTCCAGCAGAAGGGCCTCTGGGCGCTCTACGCGGACAGCGGCCTCGGCTACCACTTCCACCCCGTCGTCGCGATGATGTACGCGGTCGTCCTCTACCTCTTCTCGGGTCTGGGGGGTCTTCCCCTCCACCTGGCGGTCAAGATCCCCGCCATCGCCGGGGACCTGCTCTCCGCGACCGCCCTTCGCGCCGCCCGGCCCGGAGACTCCCGCCCGTTCCTCCTCTACTGGTGGAACCCGGCCGTCCTCGTCCTGACCGGTTACCACGGGGGGAACTTCGACGCGCTCCACACGGCTCTCGTCCTCTCCGCCGCGCTCCTCCTCGCCCGGCCGGGCCACGAGCGCCACGCGGGCTTCGCCTGGGGAGCGGCCATCGTCCTGAAGAAGGTCCCGCTCCTCTGGGCCCCCGCGCTCTTCGCCTCGGCGAGGAGCCGCGCGGCCCGGGCGGGGCTTCTCCTCTGGGGAGCGCTTCCGGCCGCGGTCGCCTTTCTCCTGACGCTCGTTTTCGCGCCCGAGAAGCTGAAAGTGCTGCGCGCCTTCGCCTACACGGCCGGCGGGTACGAAAAGACCTGGGGCCTCGCGGCGCTCCTGTCGCAGGTCGCCCCTTCGTCACCCGCCGCGAGAGCCGCCTTCGCCGCGGCCCCGCTGGTCATCGTGGCCGTGTCCCTCCTCCTCGTCCCCCGGTTTCGGCAGCTTCCCCCGTGGAAGGCCGTCCTCCTCCAGGTCCTCGTCTTCTACCTGCTCTCCCCCGGCTTCGGCCTCCAGTATCTCTGCTGGGCCCTCCCATTCCTGGCCCTGGCCGGCCCCCGCGTCGCGCTTCCCTTCAGCTCGGCCGCGACCCTTCACCTCTCGCTCGCCTACCTGCAGGGCTCGTCGAAGTCCTTCGTCCACGGCCTCCGGTTCCCCGGCAACCCCTGGAACGACTTCCATACGACGCTCCTTTCCCGGATCGCCCCTGCCGCGACGGCTCCAGCCTGGGATCAGCTCCTGCTCGCCACGGCCCTGGTCCTCTGGCTCGTCATCCTCTGGACGGCGCTCGAGGTGTTCCGCGCGGACTCGCCCGCGGACCCGGGACCGGTCGCCGGCTAGCGCTCCCGGCGGCGGATCGCCTCGAGGAGGGTCGAATCGTCGGCCGCCCCGAGGAGGTCGGAGACCGTCTCCTCCTGCCGGAGGAGCCGCGCGACCTGGGCCAGGAACTGGAGGTGCTCGACGGTCGCGGAGGCGGGCGAGGCGAAGGCGAGGATGACGCGGATGCTCGAAGGCCCCGAGTCGTAGACGCCGTCCGCGTTCACCCCGAGAGCCGCGACGATCCGGCCGAGCCCGCTGACCCGGGCGTGGGGCAGGGCGACCGAGCCGAAGGAGGTCGACCCGGCTCCCTCGCGGTTGCGGATCCCGTCGAGCGCCCCGTCCGTCGCCTGCGCCGAGAACCCCTCCGCGAGGAGGACGGGACGGAGGAGGCGGTCGACCGCGTCTTCCGGGCTCAGCGCCCGGAAGCGGGGCTCGAGCCTGCCGCGCGAGAGGACGGCCGAGAGCCGCGTCTCGACGAACGGCTCGCGCAGCGACACGCAGGGTCCTCCACGTCCCGGATGATCGTTCCGCGGCGCTGGAGAGGCAAGTGGAAACGCCCCGGCGCCCTTAAGATCGCTGACCGAAATGAGCCTTTCCACGCTCGACTGGGGAATCGTCGTCGCCTATTTCGCTCTCTCGATCGGGATCGGGCTGAAGTTCACGAAGAAGGGCGGCGAGTCGCTCGAGGAATACTTCGTCGCGGGACGGGCCGTCTCCTGGTGGCTCGCCGGCTCCGCGATGATCGCCACGACCTTCGCGGCCGACACGCCGCTCGTCGTGACCGGCCTCGTCGCCAAGCACGGCGTCGCCGGGAACTGGCTCTGGTGGAACATGGTCATGAGCGGGACTCTCACCGTGTTCCTCTACGCCCGCCTCTGGCGAAGGGCGCGCGTCATGACCGACGTCGAGTTCGCCGAGATCCGCTACTCGGGCCGGCCGGCGACCTTCCTCCGCGGGTTCCGCGCGATCTACCTCGCCCTCCCGATCAACCTCATCATCATGGGCTGGGTCACGCTGGCGATGGTGAAGATCCTCGGCATCGCGCTCGGGATCCCGCCGGTCTGGGCCGTCGGCATCTGCTTCGTCGTCACGGTCGCCTACTCCGCCGCGGCGGGAATGTGGGCCGTCCTCTGGACGGACCTCGTCCAGCTCGTCATCAAGATGACCGCCGTCATCGTTCTGGCGGTCTACGCCGTCCGGGCGGTCGGCGGCATGGGCGCGCTGAAGGAGGGGCTCGCCGCCCACTTCGGCTCCCTCGACGCCGCGCTCTCCGTCGTCCCGCCCGCGGGCTCGCCCTGGATGCCCGCCATCGCCCTCTTCACGTTCCTCTCCGTCCAGTGGTGGGCCGCCTGGTACCCCGGCGCCGAGCCCGGGGGCGGCGGCTACGTCGCCCAGCGGATCTTCTCGGCGAAGACCGAGCGGGACGGCATCCTCGCGACCCTCTTCTTCAACGTCGGCCACTACGCCCTCCGGCCGTGGCCCTGGATCGTCACGGGCCTCTGCACCGTCCTCCTCTACCCCGGCGGCGTCGAGATCGCCGGCAAGAAGGACGTCGAGGCGGCCTACGTCCAGGCGATGGTCGACCTCCTCCCGTCGGGCTGGAGGGGGTTCCTCCTCGCGGGATTCGCGGCGGCGTACATGTCGACGATCGGCACGCACCTGAACTGGGGGGCGAGCTACCTCGTCAACGACGTCTACCGGCGCTTCCTGAAGAAGGACGCGACCGAGAAGCACTACGTCCTCGCGGCGCGCGTCACGACCATCCTCCTCTTCCTCGCCTCGATCGGCGTCTCGCTCAACCTCGGGACGATCGAGGGAGCGTGGCGCTTCCTCCTCGCGCTCGGGAGCGGGACGGGGCTCGTCCTCATCCTCCGCTGGTACTGGTGGCGCATCAACGCCTGGAGCGAGATCTCGGCGATGGGGGCCTCGATGGTCGTCTCGCTCGCCGCCATGGCGTGGTTCGCCCGCCCCGGCGCCGTGACGCCCGGCCCGGGAGCCGACTTCGAGGCCCAGGCGAAGACGATGCTCGTCACCGTCCTCGTCTCCACGCTCGTCTGGGTCTCGGTGACGTTCCTGACGAAACCGGAGCCCGACGAGAAGCTCCGGTCGTTCTACGACCGCGTCCGGCCGGGCGGCCCGGGCTGGGCCCGCATCTCGACGGCGATGGGCCTCGGGCGGGAGGGGATTCCCGGCGGGGCGCTCTCCTTCGCGAACTGGGGCCTCGCGGTCGTCCTCGTCTACTCCGCTCTCTTCGGCATCGGGAAGGTCGTGCTCGGCGAGACCGCCGCCGGCCTCGGGCTCATCGCGCTCGCGGCCCTCTGCTTCGGCCTCGTCATGCGCAACCTGAGGCGCTGAGCTTCCGGAAGGCCAGGTACGAGTAGGCGATCGGGACGAGCGTCATCGCCGCGAGCGGCGCGGCAAAGAGGATCTCGCCCGGGGTCCCCGGCACGAAGGCCCCCGCGAGCTGCACGAGGCCGCCGGCGACCCAGATCGGGGCCGCCAGGCGGTGGGTCCGGGTCCAGACCTCTTCGTTCGCGATGGTCCAGGGCGTCCGGATCCCGATGAACCAGTTGTGCCGGAGCTTCCCCATGCTGTTGCCGAAGACGATGAAGAAGACGGCGAGAATCGCCCGGACGCTCCAGTCGTGGTCGACCGCGAGCCCGAGCGCCCCGAGGGTGAGGACGACGTGGACCGCGGCGTTCATCAGGGGGAGGAGCCAGCGGACGAGCTTCAGCGTCCCGGGGAAGCGCGAGTAGTTCTTCCGGAGCGGGTCGACGAGCGGGAGGAGGAGGACCAGGGCCCAGAAGACGATCCCGAGGAGCGGCGCCACGAGGGCACTCGCCCCGGCGCCGGCGAACCGGTCGGCCTCGCCCGTGAGGATCCAGTCGACCGGGACCTTCCCCCGCAGGCGCGGCAGGGCCCAGAGGCCGAAGGCGAGGTCGGCGAGGAGAATCGCGAGGAGCGGCAGCTCCCCCACGACGAGGGCGCGGTCGACCCGGTAGGGGCGTTCAGGGACGTCCATGGCTCTTCTTCTTCCGTTCCGTCATTCCGAGGAGGAACCGGAGCGCCTCCTGGAAGACCGTCGTGTCGAGGGAGTAGACGATGTTCTGGCCGCGCCTCACGTCCTGGACGAGGCGCGCCTGCTTGAGGAGCGAGAGGTGGTGCGAGATCGAAGGCTTCGTCATGTCGAAGCGCTCCGCGATCTCGCCGGCGTTGAGGTCGCCCTCGCGGAGGTACTCCAGGATGCGCCGGCGCGTCGGGTCGGCGAGCGCCTTGAAGACGAGGCCCGGGTCGCTCACCGGGCCGTTCGCCCCGGGAGCGCGAGGGCCCAGGCGGCGACCGTCTCCACGACCTCGGCCGACACGTGCCCCGGCCGCTCGTATTCCGCCGGCGTCGAGGCGCCCTCCCCTTCGACGAGGAGGTGGTTCAGCTTCGGCAGGAGACGGAAGGTCGCGTCCGGCCGTGAGGAAAGGGCCGCCCGCCACGTTTCGAAGTCCTTCGCCGTGACCTGGTAGTCGCGCCCGCCCGCGAGGACGAGGATCGGGACCTTCACGCCCCTTACCGACGCCACCGGGTCGTACGCCGCGAGGTCGAGCCAGTACGCCGGAGGCGCTCCGAGGTAGAGCGTGCCGGCCGCCGGGGGCTTGCCCGGGTCGAGGGCCCGGATCTTCGCGGTCTCGGCCTTCAACGCTTCCACGTGCTCCTTCGTCGCCGCGCCGATCGCGGCGAGGTAATCGACCTGCTCGGCCGCGAGGACGTCGAGCGGGCGCGCGTTCCCGGCGACGATCGCGATTCCCGCGAGCCTCCCGTCCGCCGCCGCGATCCGCGGAGCGAGCATGCCGCCCAGGCTGTGCCCGAGGAGGGCGACCCTTCCCGGGTCGATCCCGGGCTGGGCGCGCAGGAGCGCCGCGGCGGCGAGGGCGTCGTCGACGACCTCCTCCTTCACGGTGAGGGAGAGGCCCTTCATCCGCGCTCCGTGCGCCCTCGTCCGCTTCTCGTACCGGAGGACGGCGATTCCCCGCGCCGCGAGG
>CALMDF010000528.1 GCA_937864895.1 uncultured Holophagales bacterium
TCGGACGAGGAAGTCGCCGCGGCCCTGGAGCGGATCCGCGAGGGGCGCGCCGCGTTCGAGGCGATCGAGGGCCGGCCGGCCATGGACGGCGACTTCGCCCTCGTCGACATCCGCGGCACCTTCCCCGGCGGCGACGGCAAGGACTTCGAGCGCCCGAAGGTCCTCGTCGAGATCGGCGGCGAGGAGACCCTCCCCGAGATGTCCGCCCACCTCCGGAACGCCGAGCCCGGCGTGACCGTCAGCTTCCAGAAGGACTTCCCCGCGGAAGGGGTCGACCCGGACTTCGCCGGCAAGTCGGTCCTCTACCACGTGCAGCTCCACGGCCTGAAGAAGCGCGTCCTCCCCGAGTGGGACGACGAGCTGGCCCGGCAGGTGCTGACCCCGCGGGAGGGCGACGCGCCCGAGGGGGCCGGCATGGAGATGCTGAAGGCGGAGCTCGTCAAGAGCCTCGTGAGGGACAAGGAGCAGGCGCTGAAGGAGAAGCGGCGCCGGGCCGTCCTCGACGCGCTCCTCGCGCTCAACCCCGTCGACGCGCCCGAGACGATGGTCACGGCCGAGATCGACTCGTCCCTCCAGCAGTACGCGCGTTTCCTCGCTTCGCAGGGGATGGACCTGAAGGAGGCGAAGATGGACTGGAACAAGCTCCGCGAGGAGGCCCGCCCGATGGCCGTGCGCCGCGTGAAGGAGTACCTGCTCCTCGACGCGATCGCCGACGCCGAGAAGATCGCCGTGAGCGACACCGAGCTCGACGCCGACCTGCGGCGGCGCGCCCGCTCGATGGGCGCCTCGTTCGCCGAGCTGAAGGGCCAGCTGGCCAAGAACGACCGGCTCGACGGGATCCGCGAGGAGCTGCGCATCGACAAGGCCCTCGAGCTTCTCCTCACGGAAGCCGTTCCGGCGACCTGACCGTATAAGGGGGAGGAGGACGCCCGTGTACATGCCTTTCGTCATCGAGCAGACCAGCAGGGGCGAACGCTCCTACGACATCTTCTCGAGGCTCCTGAAGGACAACGTCATCTTCCTGGGGACGTCGATCAACGACGAGGTCGCGAACCTCGTCATCGCCCAGATGCTCTTCCTCGAGGCGGAGAACCCCGAGAAGGACATCACGCTCTACATCAACAGCCCGGGCGGGTCGGTCACGGCGGGCCTCGCCATCTACGACACCATGCAGTACGTGAAACCCGACGTGGCGACCTACTGCATCGGGCAGGCCGCCTCGATGGGGGCCGTCCTCCTCGCCGGGGGCAAGAAGGGGAAGCGGGCCGCCCTCCCGAACGCCCGCGTCCTGATCCACCAGCCGCTCGCCTACGGCCTCGAGGGGCAGGCGTCGGACATCGAGATCCACGCCCGCGACCTCGTCCGCATGAAGAAGCGCCTCAACGAGATCCTCGCGAAGCACACCGGGCAGGACTTCGGGCGGATCGAGCAGGACACCGACCGCGACAACATCTTCGAGGCCACGGCCGCGAAGGACTACGGCCTCATCGACATGGTGGTCCAGAACCGGGACTGACCCCGGTTCCGCCTCCGGCCCCCGGCGGCCCCAGGCGCTAGAATTCCCCGGGAAGGATCCATTCAGGGATGACGAAGAAAACCGGCCCCGGCGACGTCCTCAGGTGCAGCTTCTGCAACAAGTCGCAGCGCGACGTGAAGAAGCTGATTGCTGGGCCGACGGTCTACATCTGCGACGAGTGCGTCGACATCTGCCTCGACATCATCGCGGAGGACCGGGTCCTCGACCAGGCCAAGCCCGAATCCAAGCTCCCCAAGCCCCGCGAGATCAAGGAGTTCCTCGACGAGTACGTCGTGGGACAGGAGCAGGCGAAAAAGAAGCTCGCCGTCGCGGTCTACAACCACTACAAGCGGATCGACTACTTCGAGCGGAACCGCAAGCTGGACGTCGAGCTCCAGAAGTCGAACATCCTTCTCATCGGGCCGACGGGCACGGGGAAGACGCTCCTCGCCCAGACCCTCGCCCGGATGCTCTCGGTGCCCTTCACGATCGCCGACGCCACGACCCTCACCGAGGCGGGCTACGTCGGCGAGGACGTCGAGAACATCATCCTGAAGCTCTACCAGGCGGCGGGCCAGGACAAGGAGAAGACCGAGCGCGGCATCGTCTACATCGACGAGATCGACAAGATCGCCCGCAAGGGGGAGAACCCGTCGATCACCCGCGACGTCTCCGGCGAGGGGGTCCAGCAGGCCCTCCTGAAGATCCTCGAGGGGACGGTCACGAACGTCCCGCCGCAGGGGGGGCGCAAGCACCCGCACCAGGAGTTCATCCAGATCGACACGACGAACATCCTCTTCATCTGCGGGGGGGCGTTCGTCGGCCTCGAGGACATCATCAGCCGCCGCCTGACCGAGAAGGCGATGGGCTTCGGCGCGAAGATCGAGTCGAAGAAGCAGAAGCGCTCCGGCGACACGCTCGAGAAGGCCCACCCCGAGGACCTGATCAAGTTCGGGATGATCCCCGAGCTCATCGGACGCGTCCCCGTCGTGGCGACCCTCCACGACCTCGACCGCGCGGCCCTCGTCGCGATCCTGAAGGAGCCCAAGAACTCCCTCATCAAGCAGTACCAGACGCTCCTCGAGCTCGAGAACGTCGGCCTCCGCTTCACGGACGACGCCGTGGAGGAGGTCGCCGACGAGGCGATGAAGCGGACCCTGGGGGCCCGCGGCCTCAAGGTGATCCTCGAGGAGCTCATGCTCGACGTGATGTACCGCGTCCCCTCCGAGGAGGAGATCGAGGAGTGCGTCATCACGAAGGACGTCGTCCAGCGGCGCGCCGCGCCGATCCTGTCGCTCCGGAAGGCCGGCTGAAGGCTTTTCCCCCGGCGATGCCCGGCCCGCACCCGTCCGGCGGGGGGCCAGAGCTTTCCACCCGAAGAGGTAGACCCGAATGACTTCTCCCGCGACCCCCCCCCAACGGCCCGCGACGCGGACGCTTCCGCTCGTGCCGCTCCGGGACATGGTCGTTTTCCCCCGGATGATGGCCCCGTTCGTCGTGGGCCGCGCGTCGTCGATCGCGGCGCTCGAGGCCGCGCTCGCGACGTCCGACAAGACGATCTTCCTCGCCGCCCAGCGGGACCCGAAGATCGACGAGCCCGCCGCGGGCGACATCCACGACGTCGGCGTCGTGGCGGTCGTCGTCCAGTCGCTGAAGCTCCCGAACGGCCACATCAAGGTGATGGTCGAGGGGGTCTCGCGCGGCGTCATCCGCTCCTTCGCCGCCGCCGGCGGCCACAAGGAGGTGGACGTCGAGGCCGTGGAGGTTCGCGTCGTCCCGGGCGGCGCCGGCGAGGTCGGGCCGTACATGCAGAAGGTGCTCGGCGTCTTCGAGCAGTACGCCAAGCTCTCCCACCAGCTCGCCTACGAGGGGCTCCTCGCCTCCCTCACCCTCGACGACCCCGACGTCTTCGCCGACATGCTCGCGGGCCACCTCCCGGCGTCGATCCCGACGCCCGAGAAGCAGGCCCTCCTCGAGACGGTGAACCCGCTGGAACGGCTGCAGAAGCTCCAGGACCTGCTGGAGGTCGAGATCGAGAAGATCAACATCGACCGGCGGATCAACAACAAGGTCAAGAAGCAGATGGAGCGGGCCCAGAAGGAGTACTACCTCAACGAGAAGATCAAGGCGATCCACCAGGAGCTCGGCAGGAAGGACGACAAGTCCGACGAGCTCGAGGAGCTCCGGCAGAAGATCGAGAGCGCCGGGATGCCGAAGGACGTCAAGGAAAAAGCGCTCGCCGAGCTGAAGAGGCTCGAGGCGATGCCGAACGTCTCGGCCGAGGCGACGGTCTCCAGGAACTACATCGACTGGCTCGTGAACGTCCCCTGGAAGAAGTCGTCGCGCGAGTCGAAGGACATCAGGAACGCCGAGAAGATCCTGAACGAGGACCACTACGGCCTCGAGAAGGTCAAGGAGCGGATCCTCGAGTTCCTCGCGGTGCGCCAGCTCGTGACGGAGACGAAGGGGTCGATCCTCTGCTTCGCGGGCCCTCCCGGCGTCGGCAAGACTTCGCTCGCCAAGTCGATCGCCAAGTCGCTCAACCGCAAGTTCGTGCGCCTCAGCCTCGGCGGCGTGCGCGACGAGGCCGAGGTCCGCGGCCACCGCCGGACCTACATCGGCGCCTTCCC
>CALMDF010000529.1 GCA_937864895.1 uncultured Holophagales bacterium
CCCGTCCCGGCCGGCCGGGGTCTGACGGGCTACGTCCTCAGGACGGGGGAGCCGCTCCTGGCGTCTCCCGAGGTCTTCGACGCCCTCGTCGCGAGGGGAGAGGTCGAGCCGATCGGGGCCGCCTCGATCGACTGGCTCGGAGTCCCCCTTAGGGCAGGCCAGAGGACCATCGGGGTCCTCGCCGTCCAGAGCTACGCGGGGAACGTCCGCTACGGCGAGGAGGACCAGGCGCTCCTCGAGTTCGTCTCGTCGCAGGTCGCCCTCGCCATCGAGCGCCGCCGGGCGGACGAGGCGCTCCGGCGGAGCGAGATGGGGCATCGTGCCCTCCTCGAGGCGCTTCCCGACCTCCTCTTCGTCCTCGGGCGGGACGGCCGCTACAAGGCGGTCCACGCGGCCCGGCCAGAGGCCCTCGCAGCCCCCCGCGAGACGCTTCTCGAGAAGACCGTCCCGGAAGCGCTCCCTCCCGGCCCGGCGAAGGTCTGGATGGACGCGATCGGCGCCTGCCTCGACGGCGGCAGGGCCCAGATCATCGAGTACGCCCTCGACGTGCCCGCCGGGAGGCGGGAGTTCGAGGCGCGCATCGTCCCCCACGACACGGACTCGGTCCTCTCCCTCGTCCGCGACGTGACGGACCGGGCCGAGTGGGAGCGGGCGCTCCACGAGCGCGAGCGCGAGCTGAAGAGGCTCACCGACAACATGCTCGACGTCATTGCCGAGACGGACCTCGCGGGCGTCATCCGGTTCGCGACGCCGTCGTACGCGGCGGCCACCGGGTGGTCGCCGGTGGAGCTCCTCGGTCACCCCGCCCTCGACTTCATCCACCCCGACGACGTCGAACGCGTCCGCGAGGAGCTCGGCCGCGCGACGAGGAGGTCGGGGCACTCCTCGTCCACCTACCGGTTCCGCAAGCGGGACGGCGGGTGGCTCTGGGCCGACTCCCTGGCGACCCTCGTGAAGGACGCGCGCGGGGAGCCGGAGGGCCTCGTCATCACGAGCCGGGACGTCACGGGCAGGAAGCGCGACGAGCAGGTCGTGGCCCTCCTCCACGAGACGGAGAGGGGCCTCCTTCGCCGGGAGAGCCTCGACGAGATCCTCGCCCGGATCTGCACGCGGGTGGCCGACCTCTTCTACTTCCCGGTCGTCTGGATCGGCCTGAAGGAGCCCGACGGCCGGATCGAACCGCGGGCCGTCGCGGGGAGCGCGGCGGGGTTCGTCACCGGGGCGAGGTTCCGCTGGGACGACGCGCCGGAGGGTCGGGGGCCGTCCGGCGAGGCCGTCCGGACCGGCCGGCCGCAGCTCGTCGACGCCCTCGAGGACCCCCGGGTCGCCCCCTGGAAGGACGCGGCCGCCGCGTGGGGGCTCGGCGCGGCGCTCGCCCTCCCGCTCGTGGCGAGCGACCGCGTCCTGGGCGTCCTCTCGTGCTACGCGGGGAAGCCCGGGACCTTCGACGACGAGACCGTGGCGCCGATCGCGAGGTTCGCCGACCAGGTCGCGCTCTCCCTCCTCGAGGCCGAGCAGCTCGAGCGGATCGAGCTGCAGACCGCGGCCCTCGAGGCCACGGCGAACGCCGTCGTCATCACGGACCGCGAGGGGCGCGTCGAATGGGTGAACCGGGCCTTTACCGAGCTGACCGGCTTCGACCTCGCGGAGATGCGGGGCGAGACCCCGCGGGTCCTGAAGTCGGGCGTCCAGAGCGCCTTCTACTACGAGAAGATGTGGGAGACGATCCTCGGCGGCCACGTGTGGCGCGGCGAGCTCTACAACCGCCGCAAGGACGGGACCGTCTACGTCGAGGAGCAGACGATCACGCCGGTCCTCGGCGCCGAGGGGGCCATCCGGCACTTCGTCGCCGTCAAGCAGGACGTCACCCAGCGCAGGCGAACCGAGGAACGGATCCGTTACCTCGCCCTTCACGACCCGCTGACCGACCTCGGGAACCGGCGCTCCGTCGAGGAGAGCCTCGAGCGAGTCGTCGCGAGGGCGCGTCGGGGGACGCCGGGGTCGCTCCTCCTCCTCGACCTGGACCACTTCAAGGTCGTCAACGACACCCTCGGGCACGCCGCGGGAGACTCGGTGCTCGTCGAGCTCGCGCGCCTCCTCGGCACCCTCCGCAGGCCCGGGGACGAGATCGCCCGGCTCGGCGGCGACGAGTTCGTCCTCGTCCTCGAGGGGATCCCGGCCGAGGCGGGGCGGATGGTGGCCGAGAGGCTCCGTCGCGCCATCCACGAGCACCGGTTCGAGGTCGGCAGCCGCCGCTTCGACCTCGGCGTCAGCATCGGCGTCGTCCCGATCGACGGCCGGCTCACCGCCCCGGCCCTCCTCGCCCTCGCCGACTCGGCGCTCTACTCGGCCAAGGAGCGGGGCAGGAACCGGGTCGTCCTCGTCGACGCCTCGGACACGCCCACGCCGCTGTCCGAGGCGAGCGTCTGGGCCTCGCGGGTCAAGGACGCGCTCCGCGACGGGCGCTTCGTCCTCGCCTACCAGCCGATCTTCCGCCTCGAGACGGGCCGGACCGCCCACTACGAGGCGCTCCTCCGGCTTCGCGAGGACGGCGGGGGTCTCGTCGGCCCCGGCGCGTTCCTCCCCGCGGCCGAGCAGTTCGGCCTCCTGCCGCAGCTGGACAACTGGGTCATCGACGAGGTCCTCGCCCTCCTGAAGGGCCGCAACGACCTCGAGGTCTTCGTGAACCTCTCCGGCGCGAGCCTCGGCGAGGAGGGGCACCTCCTCGCGCTCGAGGAGCGGATCCGCGAGAGCGGCATCGGCCCCGGCAGGCTCGCCTTCGAGGTGACGGAGACGACGGCGGTGAGGGACATGATCGCCGCGCGGGAGTGGATGCGGCGTCTTCGCGACCTCGGCTGCCGGTTCGCGCTCGACGACTTCGGCATCGGGTTCTCGTCGTTCTCCTACCTCCAGAGCCTCCCGGCCGACTACGTGAAGATCGACGGCTCCTTCATCCGCGACCTGGACACGAACCTCGCGAACCAGGCCCTCGTGAAGGCCATCGACACGGTGGCCCACACGCTCGGCAAGGAGACGATCGCCGAACAGGTGGAGAACCTCGGATCGGTGGCCGTGCTTCGCGACCTCGGCGTCGAGTTCGGGCAGGGCTTCGCCCTGGGCGAGCCGAGCCCCGACCTCCCGCCCGTCCCGGACGCCTGAGCGCCGCCGCCCCGTTCCCGGGCTCCTAGAATCGTCCGGCTGCGGCCCGCGAACGGGCCCCGAGGAGAAGACCATGGCGAGCGAGAGACCCCGGCGGGTGGCGATCCTGACGAGCGGCGGCGACGCCCCGGGCATGAATGCCGTCGTCCGGGCGGCGGTCCGCGCGGCGCTCGACAGGGGCCTCGAGATCTTCGCCGTGAAGGAGGGCTTCCAGGGGCTCGTGGACGGGGGGGACCGGATCCGCCGGATGGGGTGGAACGACGTCGGCGGGATTCTCGCGAAGGGGGGCACGGTCATCGGCACGGCCCGCTGCCCGGCCTTCCTCACCCGCGAGGGGCGCCTCGCCGCGGCCCGGAACGTCGCGCGAGAACGGATCGACGCCCTGATCGTCGTCGGGGGGGACGGCTCCCTCACGGGCGCCGACCTCTTCCGCCGCGAGTGGCCCGGACTCCTCAGGGAGCTCGCGGCGAAGGGGGAGCTCGCCCCGGACGCGGCGAAGGCGGCGGCGCCGCTCGCCCTCGTGGGCCTCGTCGGCTCCATCGACAACGACATGGCCGGCACCGACATGACGATCGGCGCAGACACGGCTCTCCACCGGATCGTGGAAGCCGTCGACGCCCTCGTCTCGACGGCCGCGAGCCACCAGCGGACGTTCGTCGTCGAGGTGATGGGGCGGCATTGCGGGTACCTCGCCCTCATGAGCGCGCTGGCCACGGGCGCGGGCTGGGTCCTGATCCCCGAGGCGCCCCCTGAGGGGGACGACTGGGAGGACCGGATGTGCGCCGTCCTCGCCGAGGGGCGCCGGGCGGGCCGGAGGCACTCGACGGTCATCCTCGCCGAGGGGGCCGTCGACCGGCACGGAAAGCCGATCGAGGCGGAGCGCGTCCGGAGGCTCCTCGAGGAGCGGCTCGGGACCGAGACGCGGACGACCGTCCTCGGGCACGTCCAGCGGGGCGGCTCGCCCAGCGCCTTCGCCCGGACGATGG
>CALMDF010000530.1 GCA_937864895.1 uncultured Holophagales bacterium
CTCCGCCCGCGCAGCTCGAGGATCGTTCTCATCGCGTCGGCCGGGCCCCGGCTTCCCTCGATGGCGTCTGGACGACCGACCCCTTCCTCCGCGAAGACGCGCCTCGACCCGCTGCGGGTCGTGAGGTCGGCGAAGCCCGGGCCGGCGCCGAAGACGGGGATCCCGAGCGCGACCGCGAGCCCCTGCTCGAGGTCGGTCGTGGCGAACGGCACGAGGTGGGTCGTCTCCGGGTCGGGGATCAGGGTGCGCAGCCTCTCGACGAGGCGGGGCCGCTCGAGGATCTTCCGCGCGAGGGGCCCCGGCGAGCCGTCGTGGACGGGGAAGAGGTGAAGGCGGGCGCGCGCGTGGGCCGGGATGACCCCGGGCAGGAGGCCGAGGTAGTAGTCGACGACCTCCGGGCCGATCGCCTGCGAGGTGCAGTAGATCATCCGGGCCCTCGGCTTGCGCAGCAGGAGCAGGAGGCACAGGAGGCGCTCCTCCAGGGCGAGCAGGGCCGTTCCCGAGGCGTCCTCGGCGGGAAGCTCCACGGAAGGGACGACGAGCATCGTCTGCTCCCGCTGGTTCATCGACTCGATCAGCCTCCACTGGCCGGCGAGACGCGACTGAAGCCTCTCGAAGCGCCGTCCGAGCTCCGCGGGCGAGATCCCCAGGAGCTCGCTGGACGATGACGAATCCGACATGACTCCTCCTGCCGCAGGACCGACGCGGGCCGTCGACCGCCGAAATCCTACTCCGCGGCTCGCCGGGCGTCCGCGGCCCCCGGCGCCGGGTCGCTAGAATCCCCTCGAAGACCCAGCACAACGAACGCCCCAAGGAGGACATCATGGGTGGCACCTACAAGAAGGTCGAGCTCGTCGGAACGTCGACCGTCAGCTTCGCCGAGGCGGTGAAGGCCGCCGTCGAGGAGGCCGGGAAGACGATCCGGCACATGGACTGGTTCGAGGTCGTCGAGGAGCGCGGACGGATCCAGGACGGCAAGGTGGCCGAGTTCCAGGTCACGATCCAGATCGGCTTCAAGCTCGAGCGGTGATGACGCGGCGGCGGGCCGCGAGGCCCGCCGCGCCTCCGTCCCCGGGGTCAGCCGTGGAACTTCTTCCCCGAGCGCGCCATCTCCACCAGGAGAGGCGCCGGGACGAACCTCTTCCCGTGGGCCTCGGCGAGCTCTTCCATCCTCTCGACGATCGCGGCGGCGCCGACGGCGTCGACGTGACGGAACGGCCCGCCGCGGAAGGGCGGGAACCCCAGGCCGAGAATGGCCCCGGCGTCCCCGTCGCGGGGTGAGCCGACGATCCCCTCCGCGAGGCACCAGGCGGCCTCGTTCACCATGAGGAGAGCGAGGCGGTCCACGAGGTCTTCCGCCGGCATCGCCTTCCGGCTCGCGCCGCCGAAGAAGGCGTAGACGTCGGGGTTGACCTCCTTCGAGGCGCCGGCGGGCCGGTCCTTCGGGTAGAGGTAGAAACCCTTCGCGTTCTTCCGGCCGCGGTAGCCGGCGTCGAAGAGCTTCGCGAAGGTCGCCGACGGCGCCGCTCCCCGGGCGGCAAACGCCTTCCCGAGGTCCTTCGAGACGTGCGCGGCGACGTCGATGCCGACCTCGTCGAGGAGGGCGACGGGGCCCACCGGGAACCCGAAGTCGAGGAGCGCCGCGTCGAGCGCGGTAATGTCCGCCCCCTCGTCGAGGAGGACGACGGCCTCGTTGACGAAGGGGCCGAGGATCCGCGTCGTGTAGAACCCCGGTCCGTCCTTCACGACAATGACGGTCTTCCCCTGGGCCACGCCGAGGGCGCGGGCCGTGGCGACGGCCCACGCGGCCGTCTTCTCCGCGACGACGACCTCGAGGAGCGGCATCTTCGGGACGGGAGAGAAGTAGTGCATCCCGACGACCCGCTCGGGGAACTTCGCCTTCGCGGCGATCTCCCGGATCGGGAGGGCCGAAGTGTTCGTCGCGAAGACGGCGTGGGGCGGGATCACCGCCTCGGTCTCGGCGAGGACCTTCCGCTTCAGGGCGAGGTCCTCGAAGACGGCCTCGACGACGAGGTCGCACCCCGCGAGGTCTTCCGTCCGGGTCGTCGGCCTGAGGCCGTACCACTGCCGGTCCCGCTCGAGGCGCGTGAGGCCTCCCGCGCGGAGGCGCCGGTCGAGCCCCTTGCGGAGGTTTCTCGAGGCGCGCGTGAGGCCCTCTTCCGAGACGTCCTTCAGGACGACGGGCCCGAGGCCGAGCGAGACGGCGGCGATCCCCTCCCCCATGAGCCCGGCGCCGAGGACGCCGAGCCGCTTCACGCCCTTCGGCTCGTCCCCCTTCGGGGTCTTCTTCAGGGCGGTCATCGCGTCGAAGAGGCGGATGAGGTTCTTCGCGCCGTCGCTCGCGACGAGCTTCCCGAACCGGACGGCCTCCTCCTCGAGCCCCGCGGCGACGCCGCCGACAAGCCCCTTCTCCACGCACGCGAGAATGTCGAGAGGCGCCGGGTAGAGACCGCGCGTCTTCTTCATCACCTCGTCGCGCGCCTTGCCGAGGGCCCAGGCGCGAAGGGGGGGCAGGGAAAGGGGCTTCTCCGTGAGGGGCTGCCGGTCGCGGTTCGGCCGGAGCGTTCCCCTCGCGAGTCCCAGGGCCGCCACCGCCGCCGTCTCCAGGAGTCCGCCCGGCGACGTGAGCGCGTCGACGAGGCCGTGCCGGTATGCCTGGGCCGCCCGGATGCGCTTTCCCGTGAGGAGCATCGGGAGCGCGCGCTGGAGGCCGACGAGGCGCGGCAGGCGCTGAGTGCCGCCGGCGGCCGGGAGGACGCCGAGCATGACCTCGGGAAGCGCGAGGACGGTCTTCGGGTGGTCGGTCGCGAGGCGGTAGTGGCAGGCGAGCGCGACCTCGAGGCCGCCCCCGAGCGCCGCGCCGTGGATGGCCGCGACGAACGGCTTGCGGCTCTTTTCCACGCGGCCGAGCCACTCGTGCGCCCCGCGCGAGATCGCCTCGGCGGCGGCCGCGTCCATCCCGACGACCTCGTCGAGGTCGGCGCCGGCGATGAAGGAGTCGGGCTTGGCGCTCGCGAGGACGCAGGCGACGATCCCGTCGTCGTCCTGGATCTCCTGCATGAGCGGCCCGGCCTCCTCGAGAAGCTCCCGAGAGAGGACGTTGACGGGACGTTTCGGCGTGTCGAACAGGAGGACGGCGACGCCGTCGCCGCGCCTTTTAAGCGTGAGGTTTCTCATCGCGCCAGCACCATCGCGTGCCCGAGGGCGCCGGCCGCGCACGTCGTC
>CALMDF010000531.1 GCA_937864895.1 uncultured Holophagales bacterium
ATGGCAGCTTCGATCTGGGCCACGACGGCGGGATCTTCGGGGTTGAACGCGACGGGTTTCGGCTGGCACGCCAGCGCGGAAAGCGCCAGTGCGGCGGCGGAGAATCGAACGGCGGAGCTTGCGAAGGACATGGCGGTACCTCTCTGCTGGTGCGACGGACCTTCTCGCGGAATGGTCCGGCCTCTCTGGATTGTACTGGCGTGGAGAGGCCCGGCGGCCTCGACCGGCCGTCGCGGAACCCGAGAGACCGTCGCTGCCGAAATCCGATACGTAGCTTCAGTAGTACCAGCGGGCGACGAACGCGACCGCCCAGAGGCCGGACTTCTCTGGGAGGCGGTCCACCTGCCGGGCCACGGAAGGCTCCACGCGGAAGTGGTCGCCGAGCCCGACCTCGGCCCCGACCTGGTAGAGCTCCCTCGCCCAGCCGTCTTCGCGCGTGTCGTAGAACGCCTCGGCCTGGAGGTAGACGTTGGTCGTCCGACCGAGGATCCCGAAGTCGCGGTTCAGCTCGCCGCGGATCCGGTAGCGCGTCGAGTATTCGCCTCCGATCCAGCGGAGGTCGGCGCGGGTGCGCGCTTCGAGGAGGACCCCCTCCGGCAGGAACACCCGCCCGTGCACCGCGACGATGCCCCGGTCCTCCGGCGTCGACATCTCCTCGCCCTGCTGCTTGAACACGTGGTCGTACCCGAGACGAACCCACAGGTACCGTTTCTGTCTCCAGTCGCTCTGGCTCCGCCATCCCTCCGGCTTGTAGGCGTCCCGCGTGAAGGGCTTGAACGTCAGGTCGAAGTAGCCCGCGACGTCCAGCGTCCGGAACTCCGACTCCTTGCCCTGGGCCCAGGCCGCGACGAAGTAGAGCCGCGTCGTCGGACCGGTGCTCTTGTACAGGTCCAGCTCGGGCCAGAGCTCCCACGGGTCGCCGGCCCGCAGCGGGCCGCTGAGGAACAGGATGGCGAACGCGGCGACACGCAGGCTCCGCGCGAGACGCCCGCCCGGGCCGCCGGGTACGCTCGATCGTGCCGCGCGCGCGCCGTCCTCCACGCCCGGCATACTAGCGGCTTTCGCGGCCCGGGCGCACGCCCCGGGCCCTCCCGCCGTGCAATCTCACGAGACCAGAATTCGGCAAAGACTCCGGGAGACCGCCGAGTTGCTCGTCGATGGCTCCGAGGCGGCGCTGTAAACTCGCTCGGCCGACGACGACGATGTCCGCGGCCGCAGGCTTCCCTCGATTCGAAAGGAGGGGTCCATGAGATCCCACAAAACGTCACCCCTCGTCGCACCGGCCGTCGCTCTTCTCCTGCTGCTCGGAGCCCCGCAGGGTCTCGCCCAGAGCTCCGCGGACTGGGCCGCCGTAAAGGGGATGGACGAGCGGTTCCGCCTCGACATGGGCGGCTTCTTCCAGAAGTTCGAGACGACCGTACGCATCGACTCCGCGACGACGGGCCGGGGAACAGAGGTGAACCTCGAGGACGACCTCGGGCTCGACTCGAACCAGGCCAACTTCCGGGCCGACGGGTACTGGCGCTTCGGCCGCCACGGCCGGCTCGACTTCGCCTACACGGCTTGGAACCGGAAGGCCGACCGCGTGATCGATCGCGACATCACGGTCGGGGACACGACCTACCACGCCGGGGCGTACGTCGAATCGCAGCTCAAGGTGACCTTCGCCGAGCTCTACTACGGCTACTCCTTCTGGAACACGCCGAAGTTCGAGGCCGGCCTGCAGCTCGGCCTGACCGCGCTGTTCAACAAGGTCCGGTTCGAGGGCAACGGGACGATCACCGGAGGCGGCGGGTCGACCGGCGGGTCCTTCTCCACTGAGGACCGGAGCCTGACCGCCCCGGTGCCGGCGATCGGGGCGCACGTCCGCTACACCCTATCTCCCGGCTTCCTCGTCAGCGCCCGGGTCCGCGGAGCCGGGGCCACGATCGACAACATCAAGGCCAGCTCGATCCAGTGGAGAGCGGGTCTCGACTACTACCCCTGGAAGAACGTCGGCTTCGGCGCGGCGTACGACTACATGGACATCACGATCGAGAAGCAGTCCGACCGGACCGTCGAGCTCGACTACCAGTACGGCGGCCCGATGGCGTACGTCTCGCTCGTCTTCTAGTCCTCGCGCGCGAAGGTGTCGGGTCGGGACCTCTCCGTGAAGGGCCCGACCCGGCACCCGTCGCTTGCGGACGCTCCCCGGGACACCTGATCGGCGGAGGTTGGATGAGCTGGCTGACGCGTCACCGGCTAAGGCGGTACCTGAGGTCCTCCCTCTTCCTCGCTCCGGCCGGGAGCATCGTCCTGGCGCTCGCCGTCGCGCCGGTCGTCCGGTGGATCGACGACCGGACGCAGTGGACCCTCCTCGGGTTCGGCGCCGGGGGCGCCAGCGCCGTCCTCTCGGGCCTCTCCTCGTCGCTCCTCGCCCTGATCGTCTTCGCGTTCAGCATCCTGCTCCTCGCGATCCAGATCGCCGGCGGACAGCTCTCCCCGAGGATCATCGCCCGCGTCTTCCGGATGCCGCTCCTGAAGGTCATCCTCTCGGGCTTCGTCTTCTCGTACGCCTACTCGCTCGCGGCGCTCTCTCGGATCGGCGAGCGCGTCCCCCAGCTCCCGGTCGCGCTCGCCATCGCTGCGAGCCTCGCGAGCCTCGCCGTCTTCATCTACCTCGTACAGCGGATCGGCGAGGCGTTCCGTCCCGGCACGGTCATGGCGAAGATCGCTGCCGAGACGCGGGACGTCCTCGACGCGATGTACCCCCGGGCGCTCGCGCCGGGGGAAGGGGAGCACGTCGCGCTCTCGCTCGACCCGAGTCGTGCCGACAGGATCGTCTTCCAGCAGAAGGTCTCGGGAGTCGTCCTCGCGTTCGACGCCGAAGGGCTGCGCGCCGTCGCAACGCGGGCCGGGTGCGTCGTCGAGCTCGTGCCGCAGGTCGGGGACTTCCTCGCGGTGGGCGAGCCCCTCTTCAGGCTCTACGGTCCGGGGGCGTCCTCGGTGGCCGAGCGCAAACTCCGCGACAGCGTGGCGCTCGGCGTCGAGCGAACGATGGAGCAGGACCCGGCGTTCGGCTTCCGCATCATCGTCGACATCGCGAGCAAGGCCCTCTCTCCGGCGATCAACGACCCGACGACCGGCGTCCTCGCCGTCGACCAGCTCCACCACCTTCTGAGCATGGTCAGCCGGCGCCAGCTCGACACCGGCGTCGTGCGAGACGCCTCGGGCGAGGTTCGCTTTGTCTACCGGACCCCCGACTGGGAGGACTTCGTCACGCTCGCGGCCACGGAGCTCCGGATCTACGGGGCGACGAACCCGCAGGTCACGCGCCGGCTCCGGGCGATGTACGACCAGCTCCTCCGCGTCGTCCCCGCCGAGCGGGCCGAGGCCCTAGAGCGCGAGGTTGCGCTGCTTCAGAGCACGCTCGACGGGACCTGGTCGAACGCGTCGGACCGTGCCATCGCCGGCGCCAGCGATCTCCAGGGCTTCGGGAGCCGGGCGAAGGGCGCCTGACCCGGGCGCACGAAGAGGTAGGGCCCCCGGGGGTCCGGCGGCGTCCGGGGATAATCGCCTGGTAAACCAACCCCGCCGGCCGCGCGTCCTCCTCGCCGACGACCACCGCCTCGTGGCGGAAGGGTTGACGAGCCTCCTCGCTCCCGATTTCGACCTCGTCGACGTCGTCGAGGACGGCCGCGCGCCTCGCGATCTCCGCGCGGACGGTGGAGTTCCACAAGTACCAGGTCATGGATACGCTCGGTCTCCACACGAACGCCGAGCTGACCCACTTCGCCATCAAGCACGGCCTCGTCGAGCTCTGAGGGTCCAGGCGTCCGCGGGGGCCTCGAGGAGGGCCCGGCGCGCCCGGGGCGTGACCTCGGAAAACTACGGGGGTTCCGGCCCGGAGACTCCGAGAGCCGAAACGCGGAAACCGGCCCCAATTGCGCTGGACACGGGCCGCGTTCGCGGCGACGATCTCGGCGAGACCAGACCTCTCGCGAACCGAAAGGAGGGGTCCATGAGATCCCATCGCGCGCTCGCCCTCGTGGCCCCGGTCGCCGCCCTGCTCCTTCTCCTCCCCCCGCGACCCGCGACGGCCCAGGGCCAGACCGACTACACCTCCGCCAAGGGGATGGACGAGCGCCTCCGCGTCGACCTCGGGGGCTTCTTCCAGAAGTTCACGACGACCGTCCGGCTCGACTCCGAGACAACGGGCCGCGGCACCGAGGTGAACCTCGAGGACGACCTCGGCCTCGACTCGACCCAGGCCAACTTCCGGGTCGACGCCTACTGGCGCTTCGGCCGGCACGGCCGCCTCCACATGGGCTACACGGGGTGGAACCGGCACGCGGACCACACGCTCGACAAGGACATCAAGATCGGCGACACCACCTACCACGCCGGCGCGTCCCTCGACTCGCGCCTCAAGGCCTCGCTCGTCGAGTTCTACTACGGCTACTCCTTCTGGAACACCGGCAAGTTCGAGCTGGGCGCGCAGCTCGGCCTCTCGGCGGTGTTCAACAACGCCCGGTTCGAGGGGACGGGAACGATCAGCGGCGGGGGCTCCTCGACCGGAGGGTCCTTCTCCAGCGAGGACCGGGACCTGACGGCCCCGCTTCCTGCGATCGGAGTCATGGCGAGCTACACCATCGTTCCCAAGCTCCTCGTCAGCGCCCGGATCCGCGGCCTCGGGGCCACGATCGACAACGTGAAGGCCAGCTCGATGCAGTGGCGGGCCTACCTCGACTACTACCCCTGGAAGAACGTCGGCTTCGGCGCGTCGTACGACTACATGGACATCAAGATCGAGAAGCAGAAGAGCGTCACGGTCGAGTTCGACTACAAGTACAGCGGCCCGATGGCCTACGTCTCGCTCGTCTTCTAGGCGCGCGGGCGCCGCGACGGTTACCCGCCGGGGGACCTCCGAATGAGCTGACTCCGTCGGTACCGCGCACGGCAGTACGCGAAATCTTCACTCTTCCTCGCTCCCAGCGCGAGCATCCTCCTCGCTCCTCGGCCTGATCGTCTTCGCTTTCAGCATCCTCCTCCTCGCGATCCGGGCCGGCTGCGTCATCGAGCTCGTGCCCCAGGTCGGCGACTTCCTCGCGGTCGGCGCGCCGCTCTTCCGGTTCTACGGGCCGGGGGCCTCCACGCTGGACGAACGGGCCCTCCGCGACGGCGTGGCGCTCGGGATCGAGCGGACGATGGAGCAGGACCCCGCGTTCGGCTTCCGGATCGTCGTCGACATCGCGAGCAAGGCGCTCTCCCCGGCGATCAACGGCCCGACGACCGGCGTCCTGGCCGTCACGACCAGCTGCTCCGCGTCGTTCCCGCCGAGCGGGCGGAGGCCCTGCGTCGCGAGGTCGAGCTCCTGGCGGCCACCGTGGAGGCGGCCTGGGCGAACCCGACCGACCGCGCCATCGCCGGCGCCAGCGATCTCCAGGGCTTCGGGAGCCGGGCGAAGGGCGCCTGACCCGGGCGCACGAAGAGGTAGGGCCCCCGGGGGTCCGGCGGCGTCCGGGGATAATCGCCTGGTAAACCAACCCCGCCGGCCGCGCGTCCTCCTCGCCGACGACCACCGCCTCGTGGCGGAAGGGTTGACGAGCCTCCTCGCTCCCGATTTCGACCTCGTCGACGTCGTCGAGGACGGCCGCGCGCCTCGCGATCTCCGCGCGGACGGTGGAGTTCCACAAGTACCAGGTCATGGATACGCTCGGTCTCCACACGAACGCCGAGCTGACCCACTTCGCCATCAAGCACGGCCTCGTCGAGC
>CALMDF010000532.1 GCA_937864895.1 uncultured Holophagales bacterium
CGGCGCCGGGCCGCCGGCAGCGCCCTCCCCGCCGCCGGAATTCTCCTCAGGCTGCCGTTCCGCCCGCCGTTCGACGCCGCCGCCCTCCTCGGGTTCCTCGCGGCCCGCGCCGTCCCGGGCGTGGAGACCGTGTCGGACGGCGTCTACCGGCGGACCGTGGAGCTCGCGGGCGAGCCCGGAACCGTCGAGGCGAGCGTCGACCCGGCGCGTGGGACGCTCTCCCTCCGTCTCCACGGCCTCTCGCCGGCCGCCGCCCTCGAGGCGACGCGACGCGCCGGGCGCCTCTTCGACCTCGACGCGGACCCCGTCACGATCGCGGCCCACCTCTCCGGCGACCCGCTCCTGGCCCCGCTCGTCTCGCGTCGCCCGGGCCTGCGCGTCCCCGGGGCCTGGGACCCGTTCGAGACGGCCGTGAGGACGATCCTCGGGCAGCAGGTCTCCGTGACGGCGGCCCGCACTCTCGCCCTGCGCCTCGTGACTCGATTCGGGCGGCCGCTCCCCGCGTCGGCGGCCCGGGAGGGGCTCTCGTTCCTCTTTCCCGGGCCGGAGACGCTCGCCGAGGCCGACGTCGCGTCCATCGGGATTCCTTCGCGCCGGGGCGAGGCGATCCGGAACCTGGCCCGCGAGGTGGCTGGGGGACGGCTCGACCTCGGGCCCGCCGCGTCGCTCGACGAGGCGGAGGAACGCCTCGCCGGGCTCCCCGGCATCGGGCCGTGGACGGCCCAGGCGGTCGCCATGCGCGCGCTCGGCGAGCCGGACGCCTTCCCCGCCGGCGACCTCGGCCTGCGCAAGGCGCTCGCGTCCAACGGGCGTCTGCCCTCCGTTCCCGCAGCCACCGGGCGGGCGAGCGCCTGGAGGCCCTGGCGCGCGTACGCGCTCATCCACCTCTGGACCGACCTCGCGAACCGGGAGGACTCTTGAACGTCACGCTCGAAACCGCCACGATCGAAACGCCCGCCGGGTCCTTCCGGGTCGCCACGAAGGACGGCGCCCTCGTCGCCGCCGGGTTCGAAGAAGCGACGCCCCGCCTCGTCGCCCGCCTCGAGGCCCGTTTCGGGCCGCTGGAGCTGCGAGAGGCCCCCGACCCAGGCGGCGCCGTCACCGCGCTCGGCCGCTTCCTCTCGGGGGACCTCGGAGGCCTCGACGGGCTCCGGGTCGACCTGGGCGGCACCCCGTTCCAGCGGGAGGTCTGGGCCGCGCTCCGCGCGATTCCGGCGGGCGCGACGACGACCTACGGAGAGCTGGCGAAACGTGTCGGAAGGCCGCGGGCCGTCCGGGCCGTCGGCTCCGCGAACGCCGCGAACCCGGTGTCGATCGTCGTCCCGTGCCACCGCGTCGTCGGGAAGGACGGCCTTCGCGGCTACGCGGGAGGGATCGCACGCAAGGAGTGGCTCCTCGAGCACGAGGGAGCCGTCACGCGGGCAGGCTGAGCGCGTTCAGCGGGGGCAGCCGGGCGAACGCCAGATCCGCCTGATCTGGGCTTCGTGGTGCTTCGCGTGCTCGTCGACGAACGTGAGCGTCCCCGGGCCGTCGAGAGGGCCGGCGATCGGGTGCCGGAAAACGAGCGCGCGCCGCCTTCCCTCCGGGAGGGAGACGAGGAGGTCCCGGAGCTCCCCGCGCGCCCTTTCCCAGCGGGCGGAGCTCACGTCGAGCGGCAGGGTCTCGGCTGGGACGACCTGGGGAATCGGAGCGCGGACCCGGATCGGCGACCTCATGACGCCTACGAGGAGGAGGAGCCTCGCCCGCCCGACGAGGGGAACGGGCTGAGCCGGCCCCTGGAGCTTCTTTCGCGCGTAGCCGACGACCCCTTCCTCGACGAGGGCCAGGTGCTGGACGACGTCGAGGGCGCACCACCCCTGGCCCCCGGGGCGGAACCCGAGCCGTTCCGGGCCGTGAGCCGAAAGGGCGGCGAGGAAGGCGTCCTTCCAGCCGTCCAGTTCGTCGAGACGTGTTTCGAGATTCGGTCGCATGGCGCGGAGTCTCCCACGAGTCCTCCGCGCCCGGGCCGTCAGTGCGCCGCCGGGGCTTCCGTCCCCGGCGCGGCGGGCTCGTCGCCGAACGAGAGGACGCCGTTCGTCACCCGCGCCCCCCGGAGGGCGATCGCGAGGGCCTCGCTGAGGTCCTGGATCGGGACGACCTCGAGGCTGTCCCGGACTTCCTGGGGGAGGTCTTCGAGATCCGGCTCGTTGTCCTTCGGGAGGACGACGGTCCGGATGCCCGCTCTCACGGCGCCGAGGACCTTCTCCTTGACGCCTCCGATCGGGAGAACGCGGCCCGAGAGGGTGACCTCGCCCGTCATCGCGACGTCGCGGCGGCAGGGGCGTTTTGAGAGCGCCGAGACGATGGCCGAGGCCATCGCGACACCCGCGGACGGCCCGTCTTTCGGAATGGCGCCGGCCGGGACGTGGATGTGCAGGTCTCTCTCGAAGGCGGAGTCTTCGATGCCGAGGAGCGCCGCGTGCGAGCGGGCGAAGGTCCAGGCGGCGCGGGCCGACTCCTTCATGACGTCGCCGAGCTGCCCGGTGAGGAGGACCTCCCCCTTCCCGCGCATGAGCGCCGCCTCGATGAACATGATGTCGCCGCCGGCGGGCGTGTAGTACATGCCGGTGGCGAGGCCGACCTGGTCCTCGCGGACGATCTTCTCGGGCTGGATCTTCTTCCGGCCGAGGATCGGCGAGACGTCGGGAGCGTCGACGACGGCCTTCTCGATCTCGCCGGCCGCGATCTTCCGCGCCACCTTCCGGCCCAGCTTCCCGAGCTCGCGCTCGAGCTGGCGGACGCCCGCCTCGCGCGTGTAGGACGAGATGATCTCGGCGAGGGCCGCGTCGGTCAGCTCCAGCTGCCCGGCCGTCAGGCCGTTCTCGGAGAGCTGCCGCGGGAGGAGGTAGCTCCTGGCGATCGACGTCTTCTCCCGCTCCGTGTAGCCCGAGAAGTCGATGACTTCGAGGCGGTCGAGGAGCGGCCCGGGGATCGACTGGACGAAGTTCGCGGTCGCGATGAAGAGCACCTCTGAGAGGTCGAACGGGATGTTGAGGTAGTGGTCGGTGAAGCTGTCGTTCTGGGCCGGGTCGAG
>CALMDF010000533.1 GCA_937864895.1 uncultured Holophagales bacterium
CCACGCTCGAGGCGATGAAGATGGAGATGCCGATCCCGGCGCCGTTCGACGGCACCGTGCGAGGAGTCTTCGTCGTCCCGAACGTCCAGGTCGGGCCGGGGTCGCCGCTCGTCCAGATAGACCCCTCGGCCCCCTCCGGGGAGCGCAGGGCCTCGAAGCGGATCTCGCTTCCCGCGGAGGCGGCCTCCGGCGCGACGGGCGGGACGGCCCGCGGCCTCGGCATCCTCGACGAGGTGCGGCAGCTCGTCCTCGGGTTCGACGTCGACCCGGGCGAGGCCAAGCGGCTGGCGAGGGACTACGCCGAGGCGGCGCCCGCGATCGCCGCCGAGGAGACCGGCCTCGAGGAGGAGGAGCGGATCCTCAGGATCTTCGCCGACGTCTCGTCCCTCTTCCGGCGGCAGACGGGCTCCGACGACCCCGCCGGCATGGCGGCGGTCTCGACCGGCGAGTACCTCCTGACCTACCTGCGGACCTACGACACCCAGACCCCCGACCTGCCGGCGCGTTTCATGGGGCGCCTTTCTCGCGCCGCCCTCCACTACGGCGTCGAAGGGACGAAGAAGAGCGTCGCGCTGCGCGAGGCGCTCCTCTGGATCTGGAAGTCGCGGCAGCGCGCCGAGCACCAGGTGGCGCCCGTCCTCGCGATCCTCGAGCGGCGGCTCGCGGCCGCGGAAGCGGGAAGCCCGTCGGACTCGCCGGCCTTCCGCTCGCTCCTGGACCGCCTCGTGAGCGTCTCGGAGAACCGGTGGCCCGCGCTCGGCGACGTCGCGCGCGACCTGCGCTACCGGGTCTTCGACCTGCCCGCGTTCGAGGCCGCGCGGAAGAAGGTCTACACCGAGATGGACGAGGTCCTCGCGAGGATCGTCGCCGAGCCCGGCGCTCCGGAGCGCGACGAGCGGGTCCGCGCCCTCGTGGACTGCCCGCAGCCCCTCCAGAGCCTCTACCTCGGCCGTTTCGAGTCCGCGACCGCGGGAGCGCGCGAGGCCATGCTCGAGGTCCTCACGAGGCGCTACTACCGCTTCCGCCCGCTCGAGCACTTCCGGCCCGTCTCGTTCGCCGGCCGGGCCGGAGGCCTCGCCGAGTACGCGTTCGAGGGGACGAGGCACCTCGTCGTCTCGACGTACGCGCTCGAGGGTGACCTCGAGGCGGCCCTCCGCGACGTCTCGGCGCACCTCGCGGCCTCGCCGTCCGAGAACGACGTCCTCATCGACGTCTTCTCCTGGCGGCCCGGGCCGCTCGGCGACGCCGACGCGAAGGCCGCCGAGGTGAAGGCCGTCGTCGACTCGGTCGGCTTCGGGCCGCGGGTCGTGAGGGTCGTCCTCGGCATCGCGGGCGCGGGCGCGGGGCTCGGCATGGGCGGCATGCAGCACTTCACCTTCCGCCCCGGCGAGGGAGGGTTCGCCGAGGACGGGCTCTACCGCGGGATGCACCCGATGATCGGCAAGAGGCTCGACGTCTGGCGTCTCGAGGGGTTCCACATCGAGCGGCTCCCGTCGGCCGAGGACGTCTACCTCTTCCGCGGGGTCGCCCGCGAGAACCCGAAGGACGAGCGGCTGTTCGTCCTCGCCGAGGTGCGGGACCTGACGCCGGCGTACGACGCGGCCGGGCGCCTCGCGAGCCTGCCGCAGATGGAGCGGACGCTGCTCGAGGCGTTCGAGTCGATCCGCCTCTTCCAGGCGCACCGCAAGCCCGAGGACCGCCTCCAGTGGAACCGGGTCTTCCTCTACGTCTGGCCCCCGTTCCCCCACGGGGCAGGCGTCGTCCGCGCCTTCGCCCGGCACGTCGCGCCGGCGGCCGAGGGGCTCGGCCTCGAGAAGGTCGCCATCCAGGCCCGCGTGCCGGACGCCGGGGCGCCGGACGGCCTGAAGGAGGTCGTCTTCTCGGTGGCGCAGGCGGGACGCACCGGCATCACCGTTTCGGTCACCCCGCCGAGCCGCAACCCGCTCCGCACCCTCTCCGAGTACGAGCAGAAGGTCGTGCGCCTCCGCCAGCGCGGCCTGACCTACCCCTACGAGATCCTCCGGATGCTGACGCCGCCGAAGGACGACGCCCACGCCGACTTCCCGCCCGGGACCTTCGAGGAGTGGGACCTCGACGGAGAGAACGTCCTCGTCCCCGTGAAGCGCCCGCCCGGGAAGAACCGGTCGAACATCGTCGTCGGACTCCTGACCAGCTACACGGCGAAGGTGCCGGAAGGGATGACGCGCGTCGTCCTCCTCGGCGACCCGATGGGGGCGATGGGCTCCCTCGCCGAGCCGGAGTGCCGCCGCATCCTCGCCGGGCTCGACCTCGCCGAGCGGCTGAAGGTCCCGCTCGAGTGGTTCGCGCTCTCGGCGGGCGCGAAGATCGCGATGGACTCGGGCACCGAGAACATGGACTGGATCTCCCGCGTCCTGCGCCGCCTCATCACGTTCACCCAGGCGGGGAACGAGGTGAACGTCGTCGTCTGCGGCATCAACGTCGGCGCCCAGCCCTACTGGAACGCCGAGGCCACGATGCTCATGCACACGAAGGGGATCCTCGTCATGACGCGGGACGGGGCGATGGTCCTGACGGGCAAGACGGCTCTCGACTACTCCGGCTCGGTCTCGGCCGAGGACAACCTCGGCATCGGCGGCTACGAACGCGTCATGGGCCCGAACGGACAGGCCCAGTACTGGGCGCGCGACATCCCCGAGGCCTGCCGGGTCCTCCTCCGTCACTACGACCACACCTACGTCGTCCCGGGCGAGCGCTTCCCGCGGCGCGCCGCGACGGCCGACCCGATCGACCGCGACGTCTGCCTGTCTCCCCACGGCGGCGAGGACCCCGAGGCCTTCGCCCTCGTCGGAGAGATCTTCTCCGACGTCACGAACCCCGGTCGCAAGCGTCCCTTCGAGATCCGCAAGGTGATGGCCGCCGCGGCCGACCAGGACCACCCCCCGCTCGAGCGGTGGGCCGGGATGCGCGACGCCGAGAACGGCGTCGTCTGGGACGCGCACGTCGGCGGGTGGCCCGTCTGCCTCCTCGGGTTCGAGTCGCGCCCCGTGAAGCGGATCGGCTTCGTCGCCACGGACGGCCCGGAGAACTGGACCTCGGGCACGCTCTTCCCCCTCGCCTCCAAGAAGATCGCCCGCGCCATCAACGCCGCGAGCGGGAACCGCCCGCTCGTCGTCCTCGCGAACCTCTCCGGCTTCGACGGCTCGCCCGAGTCGATGCGGAAGATCCAGCTCGAGTACGGCGCCGAGATCGGCCGCGCCGTCACGAACTTCCAGGGGCCCATCGTCTTCACCGTCGTCTCGCGGTACCACGGTGGCGCGTTCGTCGTCTTCTCGAAGACCCTGAACGACAACATGGAGGTCGCGGCGCTCGAGGGGACCTACGCGTCCGTCATCGGCGGGGCGCCCGCCGCCGCGGTCGTCTTCGCGCGCGAGGTAGACCAGCGGACGAAGAAGGACCCGCGCATCCTCGAGCTCGAGAGGGAGATCGCCGCGGCCTCGGACACGGGGAAGCGGAAGCTCCGCGCGCGGCTCGTCGACCTCGCGAGGACCGTCCGGTCCGAGAAGCTCGGCCAGGTGGCCGACGAGTTCGACGGCATCCACAGCGTCCAGCGCGCCCTCGCCGTCGGCTCGCTCGACCGGATCATCCCGGCGAAGGAGCTCCGCCCGTACCTCGTCGACGCCCTGGAGCGGGGGATGGCGAAGGAGACGACACGGATCGGCCGCTGACCTCCGTCCTCTGGCTCGCCGCGCGGCAGGAGGAGCTGCCGCCCGGCGACGCCTGGCTGACGCCCGCGGAGCGGGAGGCCCTCTCCCGCCTCCGCGTCCCGAAGCGGCGGGGCGACTGGCTCCTCGGCCGGTGGGTGGCCAAGAGGGCCTTCGTTCTCGCCGGAGAGGTTCCCGACGAGGCCGGCGTCGCCATCGTCGCGACGGCGTCGGGCGCTCCCGAGGCGTTCGTCGCCGGCCGGCCCGCCTCCCTCTCTCTTTCCCTCACGCACAGTCACGGTGTCGCGGTCGCCGCCCTCGGAGCTCCCGGCGTCCCTCTCGGGGTCGACCTCGAGCGTGTCGAGAAACGCTCGCCGGGATTCCTCGCCGACTGGTTCACCGACGCCGAGCAGGCCTTCGTCGCGGCCGCGCCGGCGGGGGAGACCGGGCTCGCGGCGACCCTCGTCTGGAGCGCCAAGGAGGCCGTGATGAAGGCCCTCCGGGAGGGGCTCAGGATTCCGCCCAGGGCGGTCGAGGTGGCGCCCGAACGGGGACCGGCCGACGGCGCCTGGCGCCCGTTCGCGGCGCGCGGGCCGGCCGGGAAGGCGTGGCGGGGCTGGTGGCGGGCCGATGCCGGCTTCGTCCTCTCGGCCGTGTCGAGCGCTGGTTCCGGCGCGCCCCGCCCCATCGGGTAGACTGCCGCGGCATGGGACTCTTCGGATCGAAGACACCCGCCCGGCCCGACGGCGAGCGGCCGCCCCAGCCCCACGAGACGCAGCGCCCCGCGGCCGCGCCGGCTCCGGCCGGGCAGCGGTCTGTGGCAGAGGTGAAGACAGCCGTGATCGGACCCAACATTCGCATCCAGGGAGAGCTCTCCGGCGACGAGGACCTCGTCGTCGAAGGGCGCGTCGAAGGGAAGATCTCCGTCTCGAAGGGCCTTCGCATCGGGCCGCAGGCGCAGGTGAACGCCGAGGTCAAGGCGCACCACGTCGTCATCGCCGGCCGCGTCGTAGGCAACGTCACGGCCACCGAGAGGGTCGAGATCCTCCCGTCCGGGGTCCTCGAGGGGAACATCCGCTCCCCGAAGATCGCGATCGCCGAGGGCGCGCAGTTCAAGGGAAGCGTCGACATGGGCGGCAAGCCCGCCGTCGAGGCTCCCGCCGCGCACGGCCCCGACAAGAAGGACCCGAAGGAACAGGGCAGGAGCTGACCTCGGCGGGCGCAGGAGTCCTCATGCGCAGCCACGCCCGGCGCCTCGCGCTCCCGCTCGCCTTTCTCTCCTTTCTCGTTCCGACCTGTCCGGCCCTCTCCGCCGGGCCGGCCGGGCCCGGCCTCCCCGACACCCCGGCGGGCCGGCGGGTGGCGGCGTTCTTCGAGGCCTACCGCGACGGCGGCGAGGAGCGCCTCGCGGCGTTCTTCTCCGGGGCCGTCGGGCCGGACGCGCTGAAGGAGCGGCCGGCCGCCGAGCGCGGCCGGCGCCTCGCGGCGATGAAGCGGGAGCTCGGAGAGGTCACCGTCCGCCGCGCCGACGCCCGTACACCGGACCAGGTCGTCGTCGTGACGGAGGGACCGGAGAAGCGCCTCGACAAGTGGACCTTCTCCTTCGGCCCCCCTCCGGAGACGCACCTCCTCGGCATCGGGATCGACGACGCGGACGCGAGCGACCTCGCCGGTCCGCCACCGCCGATGACCGAGGCCGAGGCCCTCGCGGCCATCGCGAAGGCCGTCGCGGAAGCCGCGGCCGCGGACCGCTTCTCCGGCGTCGTCCTCCTCGCGCGCGGCGAAAGGACGCTCCTCCACCGCGCCGTCGGCCTCGCGAGCCGGGAGCACGGCGTCGCGAACCGACCGGACACGAAGTTCAACCTCGGGTCGATCAACAAGCTCTTCACGAAGATCGCGATCGGGCAGCTCGTCGAGCGCGGCCGCCTGTCGCTCGACGACACCATCGGCAGGCACCTGCCGGACTACCCGAACCCCGACGCGGCGGCGAAGGTGACGATCCGGCAGCTCCTCGACATGCAGTCGGGAATCGGCGACTTCTTCGGGCCGGAGTTCGACGCCACGCCGAAGGACCGGCTCAGGAAGAACGCCGACTACCTCCCGCACTTCGCCCGGAAGCCGCTCCTCTTCGAGCCCGGGACCGACCGCCGGTACTCCAACGGCGGGTACGTCGTCCTCGGCGAGATCGTCGCGAAGGCGAGCGGGCGCGACTACCACGACTACGTCCGCGAGAACGTCTACGCCCGGGCGGGGATGACCGGCACCGACTCGTACGACGCGGACGCCCTCGTCCCGAACCTGGCCGAGGGATACACGCGACGCGGGGACGGCGGGAAGCCCGGCGGCGAGCGGCGGCGGAACGTCTACAGCCGTCCTGCGCGCGGGAGCGCGGCGGGAGGCGGGTACTCGACGGCGCCGGACCTCCTCCGCTTCGCGGCCGCCCTCCTCGGCGACCGCCTCCTCTCTCCGGCCTTCACGGAGTGGATCCTCACGCGCACCGAGCCCGCTGCCGGCAGGCCCCTCGGGGACCGCCGCCGGGGAGGCCTCGGCGCCGCCGGCGGCGCGCCGGGAATCAACGCGGCGCTCGAGATCGACCGGGAGACGGGGCTCGTCCTCGTCGTCCTCGCCAACGACGACCCGCCCGCGGCCGAGGGGATCGCGAAGCAGATCCGCCGGCTCCTCGAAGCCATTCGGCCCTGAGCTCGATTTCGCCCTCGACGACGCGAGCGGCGTGAGGCCCGGTTTCACCGGGAGGGCGGGTGACGCTACCGGAACCCGCGTACGAGGACGGCGTCGCGGGTCTGCGTCCCGGCCGACACGACGAGGCGGCGGCTGTCGGGCATCCAGCGCACGGCGAACGTCTCGAGCTCCTGGAAGTTCGTGGCACGGACGGGGCGCGTCCCGTCCGCCTCGGTCACCCAGAGGTCGACCCCCTCCCGCGTCCGGAGCGTGACGGCGAGCTTCCGGCCGTCGGGGGACCACCAGTGACCCATCAGCCTGCCTTCCGTGAAGCGCGTCACCTGGACCGGCTCGCTCTCGTCCTCGCCCTGCCGCCAGACGTTCCAGGCGGGGTCGGAGCGCCGGCGGAAGCTGAGCCCGCGGCTGTCCGGGGCCCATACGAAGCCGAGGGCGTCGGCCGGCCCCGGCATCGCCGCGGGCGCTCCTCCGCCGACGACCGGGAATGCCCGTCGGACCGGCCGGGGCTCTCCCTTCTCGTCGGGCTCGAGCCGGCTGACGAGGTACCGGTTCGAGTCGGGCGAGAACCCGAAGACGTTGCTGGCACCCTCGACGAGCTTCGAGACCTCGCCGGTCTCGAGGTCGGCCACCTGGACGACCCCCTCGGCCTCCCACCTCTCGAACGCCGCGAGTCGCCCGTCCGGAGACAGGTTGCGGAGCTGTTCGCCGTTGCCCGAGGTGACCTGCCTGCGGCCGGTGCCGTCCGGCGCCATGCGCCAGATGTGAACGCCGCTCTCGTCGAGGCGGTCGAACGCGACGACGCCCGGGGCGGCCATCACGTTGAAGGTGTGCGTGGAGTCGGCGGTGAGGGCCCGCGGCTCTCCCCCCACGGCGTCCACTGCCCAGATCCGGAGCGTCTCGTCGACGGGGCTCTCGTAGACGACGGTTTCGGGACCCGCCACGGCCATGCTCCACGAAGAGCGTTCGGGGCTCGTGACCGAGGTGAGCTTCCGGGCCCCGCCGCCCGATGCGTCGGCGATCCAGAGGTTCGCGAGGCGGCTCGTGCGGACGGCGGCGATCGCTTCCTCGCCGCTCGAGACCGACGCTTCGGAATAGGCGTAGAAGTCGTTGGTGACGCGCTGGACCCGGCCGTCCGGAAAGCCGACCAGGAACACCTGCCCCTGGAAGACTCCCTTCGGCGTCAGTCCCGTCCCGACGAGGCCGCGGCCGTCGGCGAGCCACGCGAGGCTCGAGATGAAGAGGTCCGGCAGCTCCAGCGGCGGCCGGCGGGCGCCGGTCGCCGCGTCGAAGAGGTGGATCCGGGTGCCCAGTCCGGGGGGCGGGGAAGGGCTCGACGTCGCAATGGTGAGCCCGTCGGGAGACCAGGCGGGGGACCCCAGCACCGGTTCCGCCGAGCCGAGCGTGGCGAGGATCTTCTCCTCCGAGGTCTCGAGGTCGAAGACGACGAGGAGGTTCTCCCGCTTCTGCGGCACGCCGCGCCAGCAGGCGAGCCGCTTGCCGTCGGGCGAGAAGGTCGCCTTCGAGTCGACGTCGAAGAGCCGTTCCCTCGGCGCCCCGCCGAGCGAAGGGACGACGAAGAGCGCCTGGTACCGCCTGTCCTCGGGCTTGCGGGCGAGGTAGTAGACGTAGTTCCCGTCGGGAGAGAACGTGAGGTTCGCGAGGCCGGCCTCGCTCGGGGCGAGCACCTCCACGTCGCTCCCGGTCGCCACCTGCCTCACGCGCAGCCCCGTGAGCCCGCCGCGGCCGTGAAGGTAGGCGAGGTAGCGCCCGTCGCGGGAGAGCGCGGCGTCGTAGACGTCGCCGCGGCTCGTCTGCGTCGACATCCGCATCGACTGGAACGCGCCGTTCTGCGCCGGGCTCTCGCCCTGCCCGCCCCGGCCCCTCAGGCCGAAGGCGAGCGCCGCGGCGACGACCAGGACCCCGGCCCCCGCCGCGACGAGGACCAGCGGCCGCGGGCGCCTCGCGGGAGCGGCGACGGCGGAGGCGGGCGCCGCGGAGCTGGCGGAGGTCGGGAGCGAATCCCAATCTTCCACGATCTCCCGCAGCTGGAGCGCCAGGTCCTTCACCGACTGCACGCGCTGATCGGGGGCCTTGGCGAGGCAGCGGCGGATGACGCGCCGCAGCTCCACGGGCACCTTAGGGTTCAGCTCCTCCACCGGGGCCGGCTTCTCGTTCAGGATCCGGTGCATCGTCTCCACGCCCGTCGCGGCCTCGAACGGGCGCCGCCGCGTGGCCGCCTCGTAGAGGACGCAGCCGAAGGAGAAGACGTCGGACCGGTGGTCCACGGGCCGCCCCAGGACCTGCTCCGGCGACATGTAGCCCACCGTCCCCACGACGCTCCCCGCGGCGCTGCCGGGCGCCTCCACCGTCGGCGCGCCGGAGAGGTCCGACCCGCGGTCGCGCGCCTCCGTCAGCTTCGCGAGGCCGAAGTCGAGGACCTTCGTGAAGCCGTCGGCCGAGACCATGATGTTCGCGGGCTTCAGGTCGCGGTGGACGATGCCCGCCGCGTGCGCCTTGGCGAGGCCGTCCGAGGCCTGGGCCAGGTAGCCCACGAGAGTCTTCAGGTCGGTCCTCTCCTCGTGGATGAGGCTCGCCAGCGTCCGCCCGCTCACGAGCTCCATGGTGATGTAGCGCACCGGGTCCGAATCGGGCTCGCCCGCCATTCGCACCGGCTCGCTTCCGATCTCGTAGATCGTGACGATGTTGGGGTGGTTCAGCTGCGAAGCCGACCGGGCCTCCAGCTCGAAGCGGCGGATGCGGTCCTCGTC
>CALMDF010000534.1 GCA_937864895.1 uncultured Holophagales bacterium
CCTCGCGACGCACCGCGACCGGTGGGTCCTCGCCCGGGAGATCGCCGAGGAGACCGGCATCCCGTCGAACTACCTCTCCAAGATCCTCAGCCAGCTCCGCAAGCGCGGCTTCGTCGTCAGCCTGAAGGGGTGGGGCGGCGGCTTCCGGCTGAAGGGAACGGCCGGGGGCGTCGCCATCTCGGCCGTCCTCGAGACGTTCGACGGGAAGCGGGAGAAGGACGCCTGCGCGTTCAACCTCGGCCGCTGCGACGCGGACGACCCCTGCCCCCTCCACCCGCACTGGGAGCGGGTCCGCGAGGAGTACGAACGGATGCTCCGGACCGTGACCCTGCGCGACCTCAGGCACGGGACGCCGTGAGGCTTCTCTTTTTTTGCCAAATCAATGGATCTTCGCATCCATTGAAATCACACCGGAGGACACGGAGATGACGCGACCCATCACGATCCTGATGAACGAGCACCGCCTCATCGAGAAGGCCCTCGGCTCCCTCGAGACATGCGTGGTCGAGATCGAGGGAGGCCTCTCCTTCGAGCGGGCCTTCGCCCGGGACTACGCCGAGTTCCTGCGCGGCTACGCCGACGCCTGGCACCACGGGAAGGAGGAGGACATCCTCTTCCGCCGGATGGTCGAGCGCGGCTTCTCGACCGAGGCCGGGCCGGTCGCCGTGATGCTGGCCGAGCACCGGCAGGGGCGCGCGTTCGTCTCGGCGATCCACGGGGCCGGCCTGGGAACGGGCGAGGTCACGTCCGCGGAGAAGAGCGCCTTCCTCACGGGGGCTCGCGGCTTCATCCCGCTCCTGCGCGAGCACATCCAGAAGGAGGACAACATCCTCTACCCGATGTCGGAGAGAGTCCTGACGCCGGCCGAGTTCGAGACGATGCTCTCGGAGTTCGAGGAGTTCGAGCGGAAGGCGGGCGCGGACGGGACGCGCGACGGACTCGAGGCCCTCGCCGCGAGGCTCGCCGGGGCGTTCCGCCCGGACGAGGCGCGGATGGCGGCCGGGACCCCCGCGGGATGCTGGTCGCGCGGCTGACGAGGCCTTCGTGAACGGGGCTCTCCCGGTCCCGTAAACTCCTCGCCAACGGAGGAGAGCGTGCCGCCGGGGCTGGGAGAGATCCTCGCCGAATCCGGAGACCTCACGCTCCGGCGCCTGAAGAGGGCGTCGGACTGGCGGCGCGCGCACGGGGGGACGATCGACCGGGCGCTCCTGGCCACCGGCGCCGTCGGCGAGGAGACCCTCCTCGAGGCCCTCTCCCGGCTCACGGGCCTCCCGTCGGCCTCGCGCGAGAGGCTCTCGGCCGCGAGCCCCGAGGCGGTCGAGACGCTCCCCGCCGAGACCCGCCGGCGGCTCCGCGCCCTCCCGTTCGAGCTGCGTGGAGGCGTCCTCCACGTGGCCGTTGTCGACCCGGGGAATCCGGTCCTCGAAACGGGTCTCATCGCCACGACGGGGTGCGACGTCCGGCTCCACGTCACGGCGGACTGCATCCTGGAGGACGTTCTTAGCGGCCTCGAGCTCGCCGCCCGCCCGCGCCCGGGACCGCCCCCTTCGCCGGCAGCGGCGCGGGCGACTTCACCCGGTGGTCGCGCAGGGCCGGTCGAGGCCCCCGAAAGCCCCGACCCCTTCGCCCGGCTCGCGCGCGCCCTCCTCGCCGACGCGCTCGACGAAGGGGCCGCGGCGGTCGAGATCGGGCGAGGGCCCCGGGGCGCGCTCCTGCGGACCTATTCCGGGGGGCTCTCGCTTTCGACACGACCTCTTCCCCCGGCCGTCGTCGAGCCCCTCCTCGCCTGGTTCCTCGCCAGAAACCGGCCCGCTGGCCCGTTCGAGAAGGGCGGATTCGTCCTCGAGAAGGGCCATCGCCGCGTCCGGGTGAGCGTCTCCGTCCAGGCCGAGGGCTCCGGCTGGCTCGTCCTCGAGCCCGAGCCCGGACCGTCCCTCCCGGCGAACGCCGAGGAGATCTGCCTTCACGAAGGGGCGGAGGGGGACGTCTTCTGCCCCGCCTGCGGCGCCCCTCTCTGAGGCCGGGGCGGGCCTCAGAACCTGTAGAAGAGCGACGCGGACAGGACCTGCGAGGAACGCCCGAGGTCGAAGGCGAGGTCGAAGGAGACGCGCCGGGACACCGTCGCCCCGAGGCCCCCCGAGAAACGGTCGTCGGGCCGCCCGCCTCCGTACACGGTCCTCACCCCCTCCGAGAACGGAGGGTCGTCGACGTCGTAGGTCGTTCCGGAGTCGTCGCTCGCCTTCAGGTCCGCCGTGACGCCTCGAGCCGGCTCGCGGTGGTAGCCGAGCCGGAACGCGAGGAGGAGGTCGGCCGTGTTCGCGACGTACTCGATGCCGATCCTCGGGACGACGACGTCGTCCGGAGGGGTCAGCTCCGCGAGGAGAGGGCCGACCGGGAAGCCGGGGAAGGGCCCGGCCAGGCCCCTGTACGAGACGACGGGAAGGGGCCGGGCGATGAAGCCCCCGTAGGCGATCCACTG
>CALMDF010000535.1 GCA_937864895.1 uncultured Holophagales bacterium
AGAGGTCGCACTTCTGCACCTTGCCCGTCGAGGCCACGTAGTTGATCGTCCCGAACGGGCAGGCGATCGTGCAGACCTTGCAGCCGACGCAGGTCGGCTCCAGGACGATCTTCGCGCCCGTCACGGGGTCGAGCCTGATGGCGTCCACCGGGCAGGCGATCAGGCACCAGGCCTCGTCGCACTGCGTGCAGGTGTACGGAACGAAACGCCCCTCGTGGTGGAACGTGAACACCTTGATGCGGGATTTCGCGATGGTGAAGCTCTCGTACTTCTCCCACGCGCACGCCATCTCGCACTGGAGGCATCCCGTGCATTTGTTCGGATCGAGGTGGAGGGATTTCTGCATCGAGAGCACCTCCGGTCGGCCCTGTCCCGGGTCGACGACTGGAAATCATAGATCCGGCGACGGGAGAGGGGCGTTCTTTTCGCTTTCCGGGGTCCGGCCGGGGGGCGCGCCCCCGGGTCAGCCGGGCCGGCGAGCGTCTTCGCGAGGCCTCTCCGCCCCGGCAGCTACCGAATCCCTGCCGGAGGCGGCGCCGGCGGGCCGAGCCTCGCCGACCACGACGCGACCGCGCGATCCCAGCCGCCTCGCGGCTCCATGGCCCGCTTCGCCGTGTAGAGGTCGACGAGCGCCTGAACGCACTCCCGCGTCTCCCTGTGACGCTCCCCGCGGGTCGACACGAGGAGCGGCTGGGCCTCGAGGAGGTCCTTCTCGGCCGCGTCGAGATCCCCGAGGGCCGTCCGCGCCTTTCCCCGTCGCGACAGGAGCTTCGCCACCCACCGCGCGTTGGCGCCCGTGAAGGCCTTGCGGGCCGCGGGCTCGACGCCGTCGAGGATCTTCACGGCCTCGGAGTTCCTGCCCCGGGCCTGCAGCACCCCGCCCGTGTTGATCGTCGTGATGAAGGTGTTGGGGTGCTCCCCGCCGAGGACGCGCCGGCACTTCTCCATCGCGTCACGGTAGTAGGTTTCCGCCTCGGCCAGCCGGCCCATCGCCTCGAGGACGGCCCCGTAGTTGTTGATCGACGTGAGGGTGTCGGGGTGGTCGACGCCGCGAACGCGGCGCTTTTTCTCGAGCGTCTCGCGGAGCACGGGCTCCGCCTCGGCCAGCCGGTCCACGGCCTGCAGAAAGCGGCCGAGGTTCCCGAGCGTGGCGGTCGTGTCGGGGTGCTCGTCGCCGAGGACCCTCCGTCGCGCCGCCAGCGCCTCGCGCAGGGTCCGCTCGGCCTCGGCGTACTGCCCGAGGTCCTGGAGCAGGAGGGCGAGGTTGTTCTGGGCGGCCAGCGTGCTCGGGTGGTCGGGGCCGACGGCCCGCCGGTGTTTCTCGAGCGCCTCGCGCTGGAGCGGCTCCGCCGCGGCCAGCTTCCCCTGGTACTGCAGGTCGTAGCCGAGGTTGTTGATCGCCGTCACCGTGTCGGGGTGCTCCTCCCCGAGCACCCGCCGGGACTTCTCCAGCGCCTCGCGCAGGACCGGCTCGGCCTCGACGAACCGCCCCCGGGCGAGGAGCAGGTTCCCCAGGTTGCTGACGGCGACGACGGTCTCGGGAGCCTCCTCGCCGAGCGCCCGACGGTGCCGCGCGAGGGAATCGCGGTAGACCGCTTCGGCCTCCTCGAGCCGGCCGAGCGCCTGCAGGGCGAGGGCCAGGTTCCCCATCGTGGTGAGCGTCTCGCGGTGGTCCTCGCCGAGGACGCGTTGCATCCTCCCGAGCGCCTCGCGGCAGAGGGACTCGGCATCGGCGTTCCGGCCCTGGAGGTGCAGGACGTAGCCGAGGTTGTTGAGGGAAACGAGCGTGAAGGGGTGCTCCGCGCCGAGGCCACGGCGGCTCCTCTCCATCGCGTCGCGGAGGATCGGCCCGGCCTCGGCCAGCTTCCCCTCCGCGCGCAGGAGGTCGCCCGAGGCCCCGAGCGAGCGGAGCGTCTCCTCGCTCTCCTCGCCGAGGACCCGCCGGCGCGTCTCGAGCGCCCGTTCCTGGAGCGGCCGGGCGGCCTCGTAGAGCCCGAGGCTCTTGTAGAGGTCGGCGAGCACCTGCCTGAGCTGCGCGTCGACGGCCGGCTGGTCCGCGAACCGGGTGTCGATCGCCGTTACCGCCGGCTTCAGGACCGTGAGGTCGATCAGGTTGCGGGCCGCGTCGGTGGCGTTGACGCGGCGCCACTGCCCGGAGAAGCCTGCCGCCTGAGCTGCACGGGCCCGTTCGGGCACTCCCGCGCGGGCGAGCGCCTTCTCGAACCCCTCCGTGACCTCCTTCGTCAGGAGCCGCCCCGCCCTCGCGGGGTCCACCTGGGCGAGCATCGCCGCCTGGAAGTCGGAGACCTTCCTGAGCTCCTCGGCCCGACTCCGGGCCTCCGCCTCCGCGGCCACCGCGCGGTCGCGCTGGCCGCGCGCGACCCTCGCCTGCCACGCGAAGGCGACGGCGCCGACGATGAGCGCCGCGGCGACGGCGGCCGCCGCGACGACGCCGCCCCGGTGGCGCCTCACGAACTTGCCCGCCCTGTACGCCGCGCCCGGCGGCGCGGCGAGGACCGGTTCGCCACCCAGGTAGCGCTGGACGTCCATCGCGAGGGCGTTGGCCGTCGGGTAGCGCCGCTGCCGGTCCTTCTCGAGCGCCCGCATGACGATCCAGTCGAGCTCGCCGCGGACGATCGCCGACAGGCGCTTCGGGGCCGTCTGCCGCTTTGCCGCGGCCGTCACGAGCGTCTCCGCGGAGTGGCCGAGGCGCGTCGAGGGCTTCGGCGGGTCGACCTCGCGGATGATCCGCCTCACCTCGGCGAGGCCGGCGGCCTGCAGCTCGCGCGTGCTGAACGGCGTCGTCCCGGTCAGCAGCTCGTAGAGGAGAACACCGAGGGAGTAAACGTCGGTACGCGTGTCGATGTCGGCGGACCCCTCGGCCTGCTCCGGGCTCATGTACTCGGGGGTCCCGATCATCGCCCCGTCGAGGGTGAAGAGCGTCTCGCCGGCCGGCCTCTCCGCGATGGCCTTGGCGATGCCGAAGTCGATGACCTTCGCGTGAGGCTTGCCGTCGTGGGTCGAGACGAGGACGTTCGACGGCTTGATGTCGCGGTGGATGAGGCCCTTCGCGTGGGCGTGCTGGACGGCGTTGCAGACCTGGGCGAAGAGCTCGAGCCGCGCCTCGACCGAGAGCCCGTTGCGGTCGCAGTACTCCGAGATCGGCGCGCCCGTGACGAGGTCCATCACGAAGTAGGGCCTGCCGGCCGGCGTCGCCCCCGCGTCGACGACGCGCGCGATGTTGGGGTGGTCCATCATCGCGAGGGCCTGTCGCTCCAGCTCGAAGCGCGCCACGACCCTCGCCGTGTCCATTCCCGGCTTGAGGAGCTTCACCGCGACGCGGCGGACGATCGGTTCCTCCTGCTCGGCGAGGAAGACGGTGCCGAAGCCCCCTTCCCCGATCCTCTCCAGGAGCCGATAAGGCCCCAGCTGCGTCCCCGGCCCTTCGAGGAGGGGCCCCCGTCGCGCGGCACCCGAAGCGGGGATCGTCGCTTCGGACGAGAGCCCGCCCGGAGTGGAGGCGTGGTCGACGGTCGGCTCCTCGGCCTGGAGGATCGCCTCGACGCGCGCCCGTAGCCCTTCGTCGGCGCCGCAGGCGGCGTCGAGGTAGCGCCCGCGGGCGGCCGGGTCTTCCAGCGCCCGCGCGGAGCGCACGAGGACGTCGATCTTCTCTGACACCGTTCCCCCCCGTCGTTCGGCGGGGAGGATACAGCCGGCGATCGTCTCCCTCCTCGAGGCGGAGAGGGAGCTCGAAGGGTCCTGCCGAGGCCCCCGCGCGGCGGGGGGCGCCCGGTAGACTCGCCGGACGGGGGTCCCCATGAGCTCACCGCGCCTCGCGTCCTCGCTCCTCGTCTCCTTCGCCGCCCTGGCGGCACCGCGGCTGCCGGCCGCGCCGCCCGACCCGGCGACGTTCTCGATCGCCGCGGCCGACCCTTCGACCGGCGAGGTCGGGGTGGCGGTGGCGAGCCGCTTCTTCGCGGTGGGAACGGTCGTCCCCTGGGCGCGGGCCGGTGTGGGGGCGGTGGCGACGCAGGCGTCGGCGAACACCTCGTTCGGACCGAACGGGCTCGACCTGATGGCGCGAGGGGCCACGGCGGAGGAGGCGCTCAAGGTGCTCCTCAGGGGCGACGAGGGGCGCGACCGGCGGCAGGTCGGCCTCGTCTCCGCCTCCGGCGACTCCGCGACGTTCAGCGGCCCCGGGTGCAACTCCTGGGCGGGCGGCCGCCGGGGCCCGAACTACGCGGTCCAGGGGAACATCCTGACCGGGGAACCGGTCGTCGTCGCGATGGAGAACGCGTTCCTCGCGAGCGCCGGCAGGCCGCTCGCCGAGCGGCTCCTCCTCGCCCTCGCGGCGGGCGACGCGGCGGGCGGGGACAGCCGCGGGAAGCAGTCGGCGGCGCTCCTCGTCTGCCGCGCGAAGGGGGGCTACAACGGCTTCACCGACCGGGCGGTCGACGTCCGCGTGGACGACCACGCCGACCCCTTCGGCGAGCTTTCCCGCCTCGTCGCGATGGGCGTCGTGAACGACCTCTGGAACCGCGGCTGGACGGCCTTCATGGAGAAGCGGTTCGCCGAGGCGCGGACGTGGCAGGAGCAGGCGACGGCCCGGGCGGAGACGCAGCCGGCGATGCTTCCGGAGGTCGTCTACGACCTCGCCGTCATCCGGCTCGCCGCCGGGGACAGGCCCGGCGCCCTCGTCGCGGCCCGCCGGGCGCTGAAGCTGAACCCGAAGCTGGCCGCGCAGGCCGCCTCCGACCCCGACCTCGAGGCGATCCGGTCGGAGCTGCCGTAGATTCGCGGTCCGGCCGGCAGGAGGCGCCATGGAGAAGGTCAGCGTGAACAAGGGTCTCCTCGTCGGCATCGTCGCCGTCGCCGCCGGGTCGCTCCTCGCGGTCGCCTTTCTCCTCGGCCGGGCCTCCGGGTCCGCGACGTTCCCGGCGCCGCCCGCCGGCGCACCCGCGATGGGCGTCGTCGCTTCGCCCGGTTCCGACGCGCGGGCCCCGGTCCCGACGGCTCCGGCTCCGGCTCCGGTCGACGCTCCGGTGAGGCCGTTGGCGGACGTGTCTCCGGCGCCGGCGCCGGTGCCGCCGCCCCCCGCTCCGCAGCCCCGCGATCCGTTCCCGGAGGCCGCGCGCCCGGCCCCGGTCGCGGGCGGAGCCGGCGGCACCCGCTCCGAACCGGAGGCCGTCGCGGTCGCGGCCTATCTCGACGCGGTCGACCGCGCCCAGCCCGGCGCGACGGGCGCGTCCCCCGAGGGAATCGCCAACGAGCTGGCGGCCGCCCTCGCGAACGGCGACACGTCGGGTCTCGACGGGATGATCCGGGATACGGAAGGGACCCGCGAGCGCCTCGCCGGGCTTCGGCCCCCCGCGGCGTGCGCCGCTCACCAGCGCGAGAGCCTCGGGAGCCTCGACGACGCGCTCGAGGTGCTTCGCTCGCTGAAGGCCGCGATGGAATCGCCCGAGCCTGCCGCCGGTCTCGCGGGCGTCGCGTCGCGGGCGACGGCGCTTCGCTCCCGCGCCGAGGCCCTCCAGCGCGAGGAGACGGCGCTCCGCGAGCGCTACGGCCTGACGCGCTGACGGGGCGGGCCCCCGAGGCGGGAAAGAGGGATCATGGCGCGTGGCAACTGAACGAGACGTGATTCGCGTCGGAGCCGCTGTCCGGTTCATGGGGCGCACCTCCTCGCCGTTCGCCGACGGCCCCGGCACCCCCGTTCAGGCCGGGGCCCCGCCGGGCGGACCGCGGGGTGGCGGAAGGCCCGTTCCGTGAGTGACGCCGCGCCGGCCCGTCCCGCTCCCGCGGCGTACGAGGAGCCGGTGCCGAGCCAGGAGCGGCTGGACGCCGTGAGGGCCGCCGAGCACCCGGGGTGCTTCCTCTGCAGCCCCGCGAACCCCGACGGCCTGAAGCTGAGGTTCCGCGTCCGGGCGGACGGTTCCGTCGTCGCCCTCTTCTCGTGCCGCGAGGTCTACCAGAGCTACCCGGAGACGCTCCACGGGGGAATCACCTCGGCCCTCCTCGACGCGGCCATGACGAACGCGCTCTTCTCGATCGGCATCGTGGCCGTGACGGCGGAGCTCGAGGTCCGCTTCGTCGCCCCGGTCGTCCTCGGGCGGGGCGCGGCCGTCGTCGGCGCGATCGAGAAGACGTCCTCCCACCCCCTCTACTACGTACGTTCCGAGCTTCAGCAGGACCGGAAGGTCGTGGCCCGCGCCAAGGCCAGGTTCCTGGTGAGGGGCTCGGTGTAGGACGCCCCGGTCGGGCGGCGCGATCCGACCGGAATCCTGCCGGACCCGTCAGACGGGGGGCTCGACCCCCAGCGCGGCCCGGAAATGACCGAGGGTCGCCTCCGCAGCGGCCTCGAGGTGCGGCGTCGGCCCGGCGAACGGGTGGACGGCGCCGAAGGTGTGGCCGCCGCCGTCGATCGCGACGAGGCGCGCCCCCCGCTCCGAGGCGCGGGCGAGCGCCTCGGCCTCCGCGAAGGGGACGGTCTCGTCGGCGGTGCCGTGGAGGAGGAGCCAGGGGACGCGGAGGCGTCGCGCCGCCACGAGGAGGTGGAGGCGATCGAGGTTCCCGAGGACGTCCTCGAGGAACTCGACGCCCATCGGGAGGACCTGTCCCGTCCGCGAGTTCAGGACCTCGAAGACGCCCGCCCGCCGCCACTCGACGAGCGTGGCCTCGTCGGTGATCCGGTCGAAGTGCGAGACGGAGGCCCAGGTGGAGAGCGCCTTCACCTCGGGGCGCTCCGCCGCTCCGAGGAGAGCGACGCCGCCGCCGCGGCTGTGGCCCGCGAGGCCGAGGCGCGACGGGTCGAGCGGGGCGCCGAGCTTTCCCGAGAGAACCGCGTCGAGGACCGTGTCGAGGTCGTCGCGCTCGATCGAGAGGGTGTTCCGCCGGAAGGCGTCGAGGTCCTCGATGTCGCCGTCCGCCTCGCGCACGCCGTTGCGCGAGAAGTTGAAGTGGACGGCCGCAAGGCCCGCTTCGGCGAGGCGCGTTCCGAGCCACGGGTGGAAGCCCCAGTCCTTGAAGCCCTTGAACCCGTGGCAGACGACGACGGCGGGGTGCGGGCCGGGGGCGTCGGGGAGACGGAGGTCGCCGTGGATCGGCTCGCCGAGACGGCTCTCGAGGGTGAAGCGGGCGTGGGTCACGTCCCGATTCTCACGCGGCCGGGAGGAAGACGCGGAGGTCGATCCCGCCATCCGGCGCCGGGAGGGCGACGGCGCCGCGGACGCCCGGCGTGAGGATGTCGAACGCGACGGGAGGGCCGGCGTCGAAGGCGAC
>CALMDF010000536.1 GCA_937864895.1 uncultured Holophagales bacterium
CGTCCGAGCGGGGCGTGGACCACGGCCTCCTCGCCGAGGACGAAGCGGACCGCCTCGAGGAGCCGCTCGACGGGATCGCCGCCCCCCTGCGAGAGCCGCTTCAGGGCGTAGCGCGCGACGTTGATGCCGTCCCTCACGCTGAACGGCTCGTCGGCCTCGTGCGCGCTCCGGAGGAACCGCGTCACCCACTTGAGGAGCGCCTCCGGCGCGAACGGGAGGTTCTCCGCGAGGATCGCGAGCTCCTCCTCCTCGTCGGGGAAGTCGACGAGGATCGTCGGCGTGAGGCGCGAGTTGACGTAGTCCGGCAGCTCGAACGTCGAGGCGTCGTCGTTCATCGTCGTGACGAACCGGAAGTCGGGGTGCGCCCGGATCTTCACCCCGGCGACGATCGACTCGACCGTCCGGCGCGCGTCCAGGAGCGGGGCGAGCGAGGCCCACGACTTCTCGCTCATCCGGTTCCCCTCGTCGAGGATCGCGACGCCCCCCTTCAGCATCGCCGTCACGACTCCCGAGGCGACGTAGCGGATCTTTCCTTCCCCCGCCACCACCGGCGTGACGAGGAGGTCCTCCGGGCGCGTGTCCATGGTCGCCTGGTAGACCCACGCGGAACGGCCGATCCGCCTCGCGGCGGCGTAGGCGAGCGTCGTCTTCCCGACGCCCGGCTTCCCGACGAGCCGCGGGTGGAGCGGCAGGTCGCCCTTCTCGACGACGAGCCACGCGGCCAGGAGCTGGTCGAGGAGGTCCTTCCGTCCCTTCCACTCGAGCGGGAACTCGTCGGGGTGCGCGAGCGCGATCTCGACGCCTTCGATGCTGACCGTTTCCATGACGGGATTCTAGGCGGCGACGGCCCTCGTCCCGCGCCCTCGCGCTTCCCGGAGGAATCCGCGGACGCGGGCTCCTCCGTAGATGTGGCGTCGGACGCCAGAGGCGACCGCATCGGAGAAGAACAATGAAGAAGAGCCTCATCGCCACCGCCGCTGCCCTCGCGCTCGTCGTGACCGCCGCCGCCCCGGCGCGCGCCGACCATCACCAGGCGAAGGACATCGTCGACACCGCGGTCGCCGCAGGGAGCTTCGGCACGCTCGCCACCGCCCTGCAGGCCGCGGGCCTCGTCGACACGCTCAAGGGGAAGGGCCCCTTCACCGTCTTCGCCCCGACCGACGACGCCTTCAAGAAGCTCCCCGCCGGCACCCTCGAGAAGCTCCTCGCCGACAAGGCCCAGCTCACGAAGGTCCTCACCTACCACGTCGTCTCCGGGAAGGTCATGGCGGCCGACGTCGTCAAGCTGACGTCCGCGAAGACGGTCGAGGGCTCGGACGTGAAGATCGCCGTCGCGAACGGCGCGGTGAAGGTGAACGGCGCCAACGTCGTCAAGACCGACGTCGTCGCCTCCAACGGCGTCATCCACGTCATCGACTCGGTCATCCTTCCCCCGGCGAAGTAACGGCTCGCGGCGCGGCCGCGCGGATCTCGAAGGGGGGCGCAAGCCCCCCTTTTCCGTTTCCCGTACTCTCTCCCGACGATGCGCCGTCTCGCGGTCCGGCTCCTCGCCGCCCTCGCCGCCCTCGTCCTCCTCCTCGGGCTCGTCCTCTTCGTCCTCGTGCGGCGGAACCTGCCGGGACGGGAAGGGGGAAGGGTCGCCGGGCTCTCGTCGGAGGTGACGGTCGAGCTCGACGACCGCGGGATCGCCACGATCCGCGCCGCTTCGGTGGAGGACGCTCTCCGGGCGCAGGGGTGGGTGACGGCGCGCGACCGCGCGTTCCAGCTCGAGGTTCTCCGGAGGAACGCGTCGGGCCGCCTCGCCGAGCTCTTCGGCTCCGCCGCGCTCCCGCTCGACCGCCGCCACCGGATCTACGGGTTCGCCGAGGTCGCCGAGGCGGCGGTTCCGCTGCTGCCTCCCCGGCAGAGGGCCGACCTCGAGGCCTTCGCGTCCGGGGTCAACGCCTACTTCGAAGCGCGTCGGGGACGCCTTGGCCTGGAATTCGAGCTCCTGCGCGTCGAGCCCGGGCCGTGGCGCCCGGCGGATTCCCTCGCCGTCCTCCTCCTCATGTACGAGCAGCTGACGGACGGACGCGAGAACGAGCGCGACGCCGGAGAGCTCGTCTCTCTCCCCCCCTCCGTCCGCGCGTTTCTCCTCCCGCGGGCGACGGAAGACGACGTCGTCCTCGTTCCGGACGCGCCTCCGCCCGCCGCTCCCGCGCTGCCCGACCTCGGGGGCGCCGGCGTCCCGGCCCTGCCGCGCGCCGCCGCGCTCGACACCGAGGACGAGTCCCTCGTCGCCGGGTCGAACGCCTTCGCGGTCTCGGGCTCCCTGACCGCGAGCGGAAAGCCGATCCTCGCGGGCGACCCGCACCTCGGTCACGAGATGCCGGGTGTCTGGCTCCCGATGCGCTTCGTGGTCGCAGGGCGGACGTCCGAGGGAGTGACGCTCCCGGGGCTGCCGGCGCTCACGATCGGCCGGACCGACCAGGTCGCCTGGAGCTTCACGAACCTGCAGGCCGACGTGCAGGACCTCTACCGCGAACAGATCGAGGGGGACCGCGCCCGCCGCGGCGGCGGTTTCGAGCCCGTCGCCCGGAGGACGGAGACGATCCGCGTCCGCGGGGGCGGGGTCGAGACTCTCGTCGTCCGCTCCACGCCGCGCGGACCACTCCTCGAGGGGGACTTCTCCGTCCGCTGGACGGCGCTCGACGCCGGGAACCTCCGCCTCCCCAACGGCGATCTCCTCCGCGCCCGCGACGAGGGGGAGCTCCTCGCCGCCTTCGACGGCTTCACCGGCCCCCCGCAGAACGTCGTCTGGGCTTCGCGTTCCGGCTCGATCGGGTGGCGGCCCGCCGGGCTCCTGCCGGTCCGGCGCGAGGGGCTCGACGGGAGCGTCCCCTGCGACGGCTCCGACCCCGCGAACGACTGGAGGGGTTTCGTCCCGATGGAGGAGCTCCCGCGCGTCGTCGACCCCCCGGAGGGGTTCGTCGTGACGGCAAACCAGCGGACGATCGGGACCGCCTACCCGTATTTCGTGTCGGCCGACTGGGGGCACCCGGGCCGCGCCCGGCGGATCCGCGATCTCCTGCTCGAGGCAAGGGCCTCGGGCCTGAAGGTCACGCGCCGGGAGGCGGAAGCGATCCAGCTCGACGAGCGCTCCGAGACGATGCGCCGGACGGCCGCCGCGTTCGTGCCGTTCCTCCCCGCCGACCTCGCGCGGCTCCTCGACGGCTGGGACGGCACCGCCGACGCCTCGAGCGCGCGCTACCTCGTGGCGCGCGCCCTCCGCCGCGCCCTCCGCGAGCGCGCGCTCGCCGCGTGGCGCGCCCCCTCGTTCCAGTGGCACCTCGAGGGCGACAACTGGAACGACCTCCTCGAGGCGGACGACGAGGCTTTCCGCGCCGCCGGGCTCGGGGAGCGGGCGGCGTTCCTGGCGGGCGCCGCGAACGACGCGGTCGAGGCCCTCGCGAAGCGCTACGGCGCCGACCGGCCGGAGTGGTCCTGGGGCGAGGCGAACCGGCTCTCGGTCCGCCATCCCCTCGGCCACGTGCCCGGCCTCTCGTGGCTCTTCGACCCGCCGCGCCCCGTGCAGTCGGGGGCGGCCACGACGCCCCGCGCCGCCTCGCCCTCCTTCGGGCAGTCGCTCCGGCTCCTCGTCGACTGGGGAGAGCCGGAGGCCGCGACGCTCGTCGTCCCCTTCGGCGCCTCGGGGCACGTCTCGTCGGCGCACCGCGTCGACCAGCTCCCCAGCTGGAGGGCCGGAGACCCCGGCGGCGAGACGACCAGGATGTCGCGCCCGCCGTCGGGCCCGTCGATCCGCCTCAGCCCCTGAGGAGCGATTCGAGGGTGTCGGGGTGGAAGCCGACGAGGAGCTTCTTCCCGACCCGGAGCATCGGGGCGCGGTAGTTCCCGGTGGGCCCCTTCAGGTCGTCGAGCGCGGCGTCCTTCGCGGCGAGCGAGCGGACGGCCTTCCCCTTCGCGATGACGACCTCCTGGACCGTCGCGAGGAGCGCCTTCACGTCGGCGTCCTGCATGGGGGCCGACTTCGAGGAGCGTTCCTCCGTGATCCGGGCCTTCGTCCTGTCGAGCACCTCACGGGTGCGTCCACAGCTCGTTCACCCGGGGCGCTGGTAGTAGAAGCCGACTGTGGCCACTTCGACCTCCCCTCTCCTCCCCGTCAGGGCGAAAGCGCGTATTCGCGGACGATCCGGGTGGTCCGCTCGACGCCGTCGACGAACGCGGGGAGGTAGATCCTCTCGTTCATGCTGTGGATCGTGACGGCATCCATGATGTTGACCGCGAAGGGCGAGACGCCGTAGGCGCGGATGCCGCGGATCCTCAGGTAGGACAGGTTCGTGTAGCTGCCGGTCAGGACGTAAGGGCCGACGTCCGCGTCCTCGACGGGGTCGAGGCCGAGGACGGTCTGGAGCGTCTCCCACGCCCTCCCCTCCCGGGGCGCGGGAGAGCTGTCGGGCGTGAGGAACCGGAGCTTCAGCCGGACCCCGCTCCGCGCGGCCCACACCTTCATCTCTTCCCAGCGTTCCCGGCCGGACCGCCCCGGGAGGAGCGTCCCGACGACGTCGCTCGTGAACCCCTTCCCGCTCTCGACGGCCTTCGTCGGCGTCCAGTAGTACATGTCGCGCATCAGGGCCCGGTAGACCTCCGGGATCCCCTCCCCGAGGTGGCCCGCGGCGACGGCCGCGCGGGCGTCGCTCAGGTGGTGGCCCCAGAGGTCCGAGCGGGAAGGGGCGACGAAGGCGAGGAAGTCCTGGACCTCGTCGATGACCGTCAAGGGCTCGGAGCGCATCCTCCCCTCGAGCAGGTCGGTGAAGGCCTTCAGGTCCTTCTCCGTCCGCGCGAAGGCCGTGGTGGCGACCGTCGCCTTCTGGAGGATCTCGATCCCGAACCGGGCGACCCTCTCGCCGACGACCTCGTTGACTCCGCCCTCGTTGAAGACGTCGGTGACGCCCTCCAGGAGGTCGGGACGGTTCTCCACCACCCAGCCGATCCCGGCCTCGGGCGTGTACGTCTCCTCGCCCGGCTCGGCGATGAAGACGACGTCTCGCTCCGGGACGATTCCGTCCCTGCGAAGAGAGGCGATCGCGAAGAAGTCCGCGACCCCCTGGCCCTTCATGTCGAGCGTCCCCCGCCCGTAGAGGTAGTGCCGAAAGTTCCCCTCTCCCCAGCGCGCCTCGAACGGCGGGTACTCCCATTCGGCGGCGTTGGCGGCAGGGACGACGTCCATGTGGTGGAGGAGGAGGAGCGCTTCCCCCCGCTTCCGCCCCGAGAGACGGGCCACGACGATGGGGCGCTCGGGGTCCGAGCCGACGACCTCGAACGGGATCCCCTCGCAGCCCAGCCGCTCCGCCCAGAAACGCGCCGTCTCGACCGTCCTTCCGGGAGGGTTCGAGCTGTCGATCCGGACGTACTCGCGCAGGAGGTTCGTCTCCTCGCGGGTCTGGAGGCCCTCGATGTCGACGGACCGGACCCCGAACCGCGCCGTCCGGTGCCGCAGGAGCGGAGGGAGACCCAGGACGACGGCCAGGACGACCGCGGCGCCGCCGTAGAGACCGAGCCGCCGGAGCACGTTCCGGGAGAGCTTCATCGCGCCGCCCCCGCGAGGAGGGGACGCCGCCGAAGAAGAGCGACAGTCACTGCGAATCCGGCCGTCGAAAGCACGGCGGCGATGATCAGCCATGACCTCGAAGGCTGCAAACGGACGACGTGGCGTCCGGGAGGGACCCACATCCCGCTGAACCCGGAGTTCGCGTCGTGGACGGCGAGCGGACGGCCGCCGAGCGTCGCCTCTCGCGTCGCGACGAGGGGCCGGCAGACGAGGAGGCACGCGGGACCGGGACCGTCGGCCTCCACCTCGAGCTCGAGCCGCGAGGGACGGTCCGAGACCCGGACGACCCGGCCCGGCGAAGCCGTCGTCTCGCCTCCCGGCGCGAGGAGGAAGGCCGTGTCCACCGGGGCACCCTCCGAGAGAAACCGCGTCACCAGCTCCCTCGGGTCCTCGTCCCTGACGACCCGGCTCGCGAACCGGAAGGGCGGGACCGGGCCGCGGAGCGGGAGGAGGCGCGGGACGGGCAAGCCTCCCGGGCCGGCTGCCGAGTCGACGACGGCGACGGCCCCCGCGGCTCGCGCGAGGACCGGCGGGACCGGGCTGCCGGCCGGGGATTCCTCGAGGAAGAGGACCCACTCGACCTGCGCGCGCGGCAGCGTGAGGTCGTAGTCCTTCTCGAGGACCGTGCCGACGCCGAAGAGGCCGGGAGAGCCCGGGAAGGCCCACTCGACCATCGCCGGCCCGGTGCGGCGGGGATCCCGGGGCACGGCCGGCGGGGGCATCCGGTACCCCGTGAGCGCCAGGACGCGCGGGGGCGTCCCTCCGGTCTCCGCCCGGGGAAGGCCCGAGAGGACCTCGGGGCGCCGCTCGAGGAGCGAAGCCCGGGACATCGGGACGAGCCGCGGCGTCACGCTCCCCCGGTCGAAAACGGCGAGGCCCGCGAGGAGGGCGAACGCGGGCCACACCCTCCGTGCGGGCAGCGCGCGCTCGACCGCCGCGGCGCCGAGGGCGGCGAGCCAGACGATTCCGAAACCGAAGAGGACGGCGTACTTCTCCGGGTAGCGCAGGGACGCGGCGAAGGGGAGGGCCCGGAGGAGGAGACCGAGGAGCGGCGTCGCAGGTCCGAGGGCGAGGAGGACGCCGAGGGTGGCGACGGCCGCGGCCCTCGGCCGCGCTCCGCGCCCCGCGACGAGACCGAGGAGGGCGAGCGTCCAGGCGAGCCGGCCCGGCGTGAGGGACGGGAAGTAGGGGTAGCCCTCGATTCCCTCGGCACCCGAGACGGCGGTCCAGTCGGCCACGACGGCGTCGGCGAAGAGCTCGGCGAGCCGCGCCGCCGGGAGCGCCCCCTGCGTCGCGAACTCGGGCCTGAGGCCGCCGGAGGCGCTCCGGATCCCGTCCAGGCCCGTGACGAGGATCGCTCCCAGGGCCGGGGCCGCCAGGAGCGCCCCGAGAAGCCCGCCAGCGGACCAGAGTCCGGCGGCCCCGAGGCGCTCGCGCGCCGCCGGCCCGTCTCCCCGCCCGGCGAGGAGGACGAGGGCGAGGAGCCCGGCCGAGAGGAGCGGCTCCGGAACCGAGGCGACGAAGAGGAGCGCCGTCGCCACGCCGAGGAACGCGATCGACCGCCCGCTTCGCTCCGACCTCGCGTGGAGGAGCGCCGCCGCGAACCAGGGAAGGACTGAGTGAGCCGAGGAGGTGCTCAGGAAGCTCGCCGAAGAAGCGGTGATGCCGCTCGCGCCCCAGGCGATGGCCCCGAGCGCCGACGAGAGCGGCGGGAGCCCGGTCCGCCGGAGGAAGACGGCGAATCCCGCCGCGCCGGCGAGGACGCGGAGGAGCATCCAGGCCTTCGCTGCGAGGTCCGTGGGAAGGAGGAGGAAGAAGACGTTGCCGGGGTCGAAGGCCGCCGCGCCCGGGGCGGCGAGGAGCGGCAGCCCGCCCCAGCGGAAGCGGTCCACCCACGGCATCTCGCCCGCTCGCACGGCTTCGACGAGGTGCGCCTTGAGAGGGTAGAAGTAGGGAACGAGGTCCCGGCCGGACGGGAGGCCGGGCCCGAGGAGCGTCCGGTAGGGGACGAGGAGGAGCGCCAGGGCAACGAACAGGGCCACGGCGAACGGGCGCCTCTCGACGAGCTCGCGCAGCCCCTTCATCGGCCTGTCCCCGAACGGACGAGGAAGAGGCCGAGGAGAAGCGAGAGGAGGGTCACGGCGCCCACGGCGGCGATGAGGGGATTCTCGTAGGAGAGGACGACCTCGTGCCGCCCCGCCGGGACCCTGACGGCCGTGAGAAACCCGTCCGCGGCGAGGCCGGGCACGGCCACACCGTCGACCCTGGCCTTCCAGGAAGGGTCGAACGTCCGCGCGACGACGAGGAGCCCTCCGGGCTCGGCGACGTCGACCCGGAGCCGGTGCCGTGCGTTCTTCCGCTCGACGACTGCGACCGTCCCGGGCCCGAGCTCGAGCGGCGGGCCGCTTCCCTCGAGAACGGTCTCGACGAGGGGGTCTCGCGGCGCCGGCGGCGGGGAACCGGGAGGCGCGTACTACGCGAGGC
>CALMDF010000537.1 GCA_937864895.1 uncultured Holophagales bacterium
GTCGCCGGCGGGACGGCCGCCGCGAGGACGTCGAGGAGCGGCCGGGCCTTCTCGGCGGCCTCCCGGAGCGCCTGCGGCCCTTCCGCGCGAAGGAACGAATCGGGGTCGTGCCCTCCCGGGAAGGCCAGGTGGAAGACCTTCACCCCCCGCTCGACGAGGAGGGGAAAGACCTTCCAGGCCGCCGCGATGCCGGGCGCGTCGCCGTCGTAGGCGACGACGACGGCGGGGACCTGGCGGGCGAGGAGGTCGGCCTGCGTGGCGGTCAGCGCCGTGCCCATGGAGGCGACGGCCCACGGGACCCCCGCCCGCTCGAACGCGATCCTGTCGAAATACCCCTCGCAGAGGACGAGCTTCTCGCTCTTCCTCGCCCCCTCCCGGGCCCGGTCGAGGCCGTAGAGGATGCGCCCCTTCGTGAAACGGGCGGTCTCGGGGCTGTTGATGTACTTCGCCGGGTCGTCCCCGAGGGCGCGGCCGCCGAAGGCGAGGACCTCACCGCGGGCGTCGCGGATCTCGAGCGTCAGGCGGTTGCGGAAACGGTCGTAGACCCGCCCCGTCTCGTGGTTCTTCTGGAGGAGCCCCGCCTCGAGGAGGACCTCCTCGGGGAAGGTCCCCGAGAGGGCCCGGGAGAGGCCGTCCCAGGCGTCCGGCGCCGCGCCGAAGCCGAGCGCCTCCCACTCCTCCTCGGGGACCCCGCGCCCCTCGAGGACCGCCCGGGCCGCCGCGCTCTTCCCGAGCTGCTCGCGGAAGAACTTCGCGGCCGCAAGGAGCGCCTCGGTGGCGCGGGTCTCCTTCGCCCGGTCGGCGCGCGACCCGGACCTCCGGAGCGGAAGCGGGATCCCCGCGCGGCGGGCGAGGTAGGCGATCGCCTCGGGGAACTCCAGCTTCTCCGTCTCGCGGACGAAGGTGATGGCGTCCCCCTTCGCCCCGCAGCCGAAGCAGTAGTAGAAGCCCTTCTCCGGGTGGACGTGGAAGGAGGGCGTCTTCTCGCCGTGAAACGGGCAGAGCCCCTTCCAGGAGTTCCCGGCCTTCTTCAGCCCGGTCACCGCGCCGACGAGCGCGACGAGGTCGGTCGCCGCGAGGACGTCGTGCTTCAGGCCGTCCGTGATCTCGAAGGGCGTGTCCATCTGGTCTAGTCGGCGAGCTCGGCGCTACCCGGGAGGCCTGGCTTCGCGGGCCCCCCGGACCCCCCCCGCGTATCCAGGCTCATCATTCCACCAACTCCGCTATGGTCGCCGCCTCGCCCCCTTCCTGGGCGTCGCCGGGGCGGTGGCTCGCGACGCCGGGGTGCTCGGAGAGGAACTCGCGGACCGCGGCGGCGAGGCGGCCGGAGCCGAACCCGTGGACGATCCGGAGGCTTCCCTTTCCCGAGAGGAGCGCGTCGTTGATCGCCCTCTCGACCTCCGGGAGCGCCGCGTCGACGCGCAGGCCGACGAGGACGATCTCGCCGCGCGGCGCGAGGTTCTTCGCGGCGGCCGGGGCCTTCGGGGCCGAGGCGGAAGAGGCGGCCGAGCGCGGGGCCGGCGCCCACTTCGAGACCGGCGTCGCCGCCTGCGCCCCCGTCAGGGGCCTGAGGTCGCCCGCGGCGACCTTCATCTTCTTGCCGCCGACCTCGACCTCGGCCTGCCCCCGGGCCTCGTCGAGGGCGAGAAGCTTCCCGGTCGTCCCGAACGTCACGACCTTCACCCTCTCGCCGACCGTGACGGGGCCGCCGGGCTCGGGCGGCGCCGCCATCTCGAAGAGCGCCTCGGCGTCTTTCCTCGCCTCGCCGACGACCGTCATGAGCGCGCCCCGGGAGACGGCCCGCCCCGCGCGCGCCTCCTCGCGGATCCGGTCCAGCTCGCGGCGGGTCCTCTCGCGGAGCGCCTCGATCGCGCGGTCGATCTCGGTCCGGGCGCGCTCGCGAAGGCGCTGCTTCTCGGCGGCGAGCGCGGACGCCTCCCTCTCGAGGGCCTCCCGCTTCGCCGCGAACGCCGCCGCTTCGGCCCGGAGGCGCTCGGCCTCCTCGTGCGCCCTCCGCGTCTCCGAGTCGAGCCTCTCGAGGGCCGCGTCGGCCGCTGCCCAGCCCGAGCCGAGGCGCTCGCGCGCCGAGTCGAGGACGCGCCTCGGGATGCCGGCCCGCTCGGCCACCGCGAGGGCGCGCGAGCGCCCCGTGGCGCCGGGCCGGACGCGGAACGTCGGTCGGCCCACGCTTTCGTCGAACTCCATCGCGGCCGAGAGGACGTCGGTGCGGCCGTGGGCCCACTCCTTCACCGCGGCCAGGTGCGTCGTCGCGACGGTGAGGCCGCCCCGGCGGAGGTCCTCCTCGAGGACCGACGTCGCGATGGCCCCGCCCTCGTCGGGGTCGGTGCCGCTTCCGAGCTCGTCGAGGAGGACGAGGCTCCTCGGCGTCGCCGCGACGAGGGCCGCAGCGGTGCGCGTCATCGCGCCGGCGAAGGAGGAGAGGTCGCCGAGGAGGTCCTGCGCGTCCCCCGCGACGACGAGGAGGCGGTCGAAGACGGGGAGAGAGGTGCCGGGGTCGGCGGGGACGGCGAAGCCCGACTGCGCCAGGAGCGCGAAGAGGCCGATCGTCTTCATCGCGACCGTCTTGCCGCCCGCGTTCGGACCGGAGAGGAGGACGAGCCGCTGCCCCTCGTCGAGGACGAGGTCGAGCGGCACGGCGTCGGAGGCGCGCTCTTCGGCCCTCTCCCCGAAGACCTCCTCCCTGAGCGGCGCGAGCCGCCGGTCGAGGAGGGGGTGACGGGCCTTCTTCAGGACGAGGGGACCGTCCGTGTCGGGGAAGACGCCGGCCGAGCGGCGCGCGAGCTCGGCGCGCGCCTGGTAGCCGTCGAGCTCCGTCAGGATCTCGACGGCCGCGAGGAGCTCGCCCTTCCTCGCCGAGAAGCGCGCCGTGAGGGCGACGAGAATCCGGTGGATCTCCTCGCGCTCCTCCTCGAACGCCTCCGAGAGGGCGTTGTTCGCCTCGACGACGGCGAGAGGCTCGACGAAGAGGGTCTGCCCCGAGCCCGACTTCTCGTGGACGATCCCGGCGACGCTCTCCCTCCGGTCGGACCGGACGGGAAGGCAGTAGCGCCCCCCCTTCTCCGTCACGTAGCCGTCGGCGAGGACGTCGGGGCGCGCGCGGACGAGCTCCTCGAGCCGCCGCACGACCTCGCGCCGGTGGCGGACGATCGAGGCCCGGATCGAGGCGAGGCGCGCGGACGCCGTGTCGCGGATCCTTCCGTCGGGCTCGAAGACGATGTCCCGCTCCGAGAGGAGGTCCTCGAGGTCGCCGAGCGGCCGAAGGAGGCCACCCAGGTCGGGGAGCTCGAGCCCCTCGACGGGGACGGCCTTCCGGGCCTCCTCGGAGCGCTCGACGAGGCCGAAGAGGTCGAGGAGGTCCTCGGGGGGGAGGGCCTGCCCCGCGGCGCCGAGGCGGTGGACGAGCGGAGCCCCCTCGTCGAGGCCGAAGATGCGGACGGGGGCCCGGAGCCCGGTCCGCGCCACGAGGTCGCGGGTGACGCCGGCCCGGCGGCGGACCTCCACGGGGTCGCCGGACGGAGCGGCAGCGAGGAGCCGCTCGCGGCCCCGCTCCGAAGAACAGAAACGCCCGGCGAGCCGAAGCACGCCGGGCCAGTCGACTTCCGTGTGGATCATCGAAGGGGTTCCGGGATCAGACTCCCGCGCGGCGCTCCTCGGCCAGCTTCCGCAGCATCTTCTTCCGTGCGGCGATTGCTTTCCGCTTCCGCTTGGTCGACGGCTTCTCGTAGTGCTGGCGCTTCTTGAGCTCCGACAGGATCCCCGACTTCTCGCACTTCCGCTTGAAGCGGCGCAGGGCGTTCTCGAAGGACTCGTCCTCCTTGACGTGGATCAAAGGCAACTGAGAGTCACCCCTTTCGGGCCCGGAGTGGCGCGGCCGACGAGGCCGGACCGAGGCGGACCTGCGAGTCTACGAAACCGGACCCTCCTCGTCAACCGAGGCCGCCAGGCGGTCGGGGAGGCCCCCGGCAGGCGTCTATAATGACGGCTTCGACCCCGAAGGCTTCCAGGAGGGGCGTGCCATGCCCGTCGACCCCGTCGCCAACCGCCGGTTCATCGAGTCGCTCTCGACCCTCCTCGAGGACCACCTCGCGAGCTGGAAATCCCAGCTGGCGGACACCCGGAACGAGATCAACGAGCTGATCTCGAAGGCCTACGAGAGCATCCCCGCCCAGGGCAAGGGGCTGTTCCCCGAGGACC
>CALMDF010000538.1 GCA_937864895.1 uncultured Holophagales bacterium
GGCCGTGGTCCCGGCGCTCGGCTACGAGAAGGCGAGCGAGGTGGCCAAGGCGGCCCTCGCGAGCGGCCGCCCCGTGAGGGACCTCATCCTCGAGAAGGGGTACCTCACGGCCGCGCAGCTGGACGACCTCCTCTCGATCGAGGCCATGACGAGGCCGCGGCCGCTCGCCCTCGGCGACCGGACCGTCTGAGGAAGAGCCTTCACGCCGTTCTCACGCGGGTTTCGTACGCTCTCGTTTCCGGAGGCGGCGGGATAATCGGGCCTTCGGAGGGAGATACATGTCCAAGCTCATCGGGGTCCTGACGTCGGGTGGAGACACGCCCGGCCTGAACGCCGCCCTCCGCGCCGTGGGAAAGGCGGCCGAGCTGCGCCACGGCATGCAGGTCATCGGCTTCCGGGACGGGTTCCGGGGCCTGATGGAGAACCGGACCGTCTGGCTCGACGACCGGACCCTCTCCGGGATCCTGACCCACGGCGGGACCATCCTCGGGACGAGCCGCGACAAGCCGAACGCGATGCCCGTCGCCGGGAAGGTCCTGGACATGACGGACCTCATCGTCGAGAACTACCGCAAGCACCACCTCGATGCGCTCGTCTGCCTCGGCGGCGGAGGGACCCAGAAGAACGCCTTCCACCTCCAGAAGGCGGGGCTCAACGTCGTCACGCTCCCGAAGACGATCGACAACGACGTCGCGATGACCGACGTGACTTTCGGCTTCGACACCGCGCTCGGCATCGCGACGGAGGCGGTGGACCGCCTCCACTCGACGGCCCACAGCCACCACCGGATCATCGTGGTCGAGGTGATGGGCCACAAGGCCGGCTGGCTCGCCCTCGGCGCCGGCGTGGCGGGAGGGGCCGACGTCATCCTGATCCCCGAGATCCCGTACGACGTCGAGTCGATCTCTTCCGCGATCCTGAAGCGGTTTCGGAGCGAGAAGCGCTTCTCCATCGTCGCCGTGGCCGAGGGGGCTCTCTCGAGGGAGCAGGCCGCGGAGGCGCTCGCGGCGAGAGCGAAAGAGAAGGGGAGCGACGGGCGCAGGGACAAGGCCGAGAAGGCCGAGAAGGGCGAGCGGGCCGGGAAGCCGCAGAAAGCGGGAAGCAAGGTCAGGCCGGGCGGAAACTCCGTGGCGGGCGAAGGACACCGCACCGGGCGGGCGCTCGGACTCGCCGAGCAGCTCGAGAGGCTGACGGGCCTCGAGTCACGGGTGACGATCCTCGGCCACCTCCAGCGCGGCGGGACCCCTTCGGCCGCGGACCGGTTCCTGGCGACTCGCCTCGGGACGGCCTGCGCCGACCTCGTCGCGAGGCGGAAGTTCGGCGTCATGGTCGCCGCGCACGGCGAGGGAACGAGGCCGGTGCCCCTCGAGGAGGTCGTCGGGAAGCGGAAGACCGTCCCGCTGGACCACCCCTGGGTCGAGGCGGCCCGGGCGCTCGGCACCTGCCTCGGCGACTAGCGAAATGGAAAGCGGCGAGCCGCGAGGCCCGCCGCTTCGGGGAAGACGGGGCGCGTGCCCCGGGAGAGGCTTACTTCTTCGACGCGGCGATCTGCTTCGCCATGCCGATCCCGATCGGAATCGACTTCGGCTTGGCCTCTTCCCTCTTCGGGAGCTCCACCGTCAGGATGCCGTCGACGAGAGTCGCGTTGATCTTGTCGGCGTCGACGTTCACGGGAAGGGAGAAGGCCCGGACGAAGCGGCCGTAGGCCCTCTCGACCCGGTGGTAAGCCTTCTTCTCGCTCTCCTTTTCGAACTTTCTCTCGCCCTCGAGCGTCAGGACGCCGTTCTCGGCGCGGAGCCTGAGGTCGTCCTGCGAGAAGCCCGGGAGCTCGACCTGGAAAACGAGCTGGTCGGGGGTTTCGGTGATGTCGACCGGCGGAGCCCAGGCCGCGAGGCTCGGAGCCTCGTCTCCGGTCCGGCTCGTGGGGAACGCTTCGCCGAACAGGCGGTTCATCTGGCTGCGGAAGGACTCGAGCTCGCGGAAGGGGTCGTTCCAACGGGTGATCATTGCTACCTCCATCTGATGAGTCGTTCTTTGGTCCGTGGGCTCCCTTTTCTTCATCAGAGGCCTCAGGTCCGAACCAAATATGCGATCTGATGGTCATGCTGTCAAGTATCTTCTGAAAAAAGATCCTGACCTCTCCGCGGCGGTCACCCGGACGGGTCGGAAGGCCGGGGACGTCTGGATCTAACCTACTGCCGAAAAGGGTCTTGCACGCTCGTAGGGGCGTGGTCCCGGGTTGGGAGTACCCAGTTCAGCCGAGGCTCGAAGGGCCCAATGAGGATTCCTGAGCATCTCCCGGCCGAGGAGAACGACGTCCGCCGACCCGCTCCGGACGATCTCCTCGGCCTGTGCCGGATCGGTGATGAGGCCGACGGCGGCGGTGGGGACGTCTGCCTCTTCGCGAATCCGCCTGGCGAAGGGAACCTGGTATCCCGGGGCCACCGGGACCTTCGCTCCCGGGTGGCCGCCTCCCGACGAGCAGTCGACGAGGTCGACGCCGAGCGACTTCGCCTCGCGCGCGAACGCGACGGCTTCCTCCGGGACGAAGCCGCCCTCGACCCAGTCGGTCGCCGAGAGCCGCAGGAAGAGGGGGAGGGCGTCCGGCCAGGCAGCCCGGACCGCCGCCACGACCCGGAGCGGGAAGCGCATCCGGTTCCGGAGTGATCCGCCGAAGGAGTCGGTCCTTCCGTTCGAGAGCGGCGAGAGGAACGAGTGGAGGAGGTAGCCGTGGGCCGCGTGGATCTCGGCCACGAGGAAACCGGCGGCGGCAGCCCGGCTGGCTCCCCCCGCGAACGCTTCCGCGATCCGGTCCATCTCCCCCTCGTCGAGAGGCGCGGGGACCTGCCAGCCGTCGTCGAAGGGGACCGGGCTCGGGCCGAAGACCGGCGTCCATCCGCCCTCCCCGGCGGAGGCGCCGCCGCCGCCGTCCCAGGGTCTCTTCGTCGAGGCCTTCCTCCCGGCGTGGGCGAGCTGGATTCCCGCCACGGACCCCTGCGCCCGGAGGAAGGCGGCGACCCGCGCGAGCGTGGCGACGTGCTCGTCGCTCCAGATCCCGAGGTCGTGCGGGGTGATCCGTCCCTCGGGGGAGACCGCCGTCGCCTCGGCGACGACGAGCCCCGCGCCCCCGGCGGCGCGGGCGCCGAGGTGGACGAGGTGCCAGTCGTTCGCGAAGCCGCCCTCGGCGGAGTACTGGCACATCGGCGAGACGCCGACGCGGTTCGGGAAGGTGACGGAACGGAGGGTGAAGGGCGTGAAGAGCGCCATCCGGGAAGATTACGGGAACCCCGCGCCCCGGGCGACGTATCACGGAGCGAGATGGTGAAGCTCCTCCTCTGGCTCCTCCTCCTCGCCGTCTGCTGGCCGCTCGCGCTCCTCGCGCTCGTCCTCTACCCGTTCCTCTGGCTCCTTTCGATCCCGTTCCGGGTCGTCAGGGCAGTCCTCGAGGGGCTCGTCGACCTCGTCCGGGCGCTCTTCTTCCTGCCGGCGAGACTCCTCGGCGGACGGGCCTGACGGCCCGGCGGGGGGCGGCCTCGCGGTAATCTCTCCGCATGACCGACCCGCGCCACAGGCTCCTCCTCGTCAGCAGCTCCACCGTCCACGGGCACGGCTACCTCGACCACGTCGCCGAAGCCCTCTCCGCCTTCCTCGCCGGCGTGAAGACGGTGACGTTCGTACCGTACGCGCTCGCCGACCGCGACGGCTACGCCGCGAAGGCGAGGGAGCGTTTCGGGAAGCTCGGGCTCGAGCTCGTCAGCGTCCACGAGACCCCCGACCCGCGCACGGCGATCCGCGGGGCCGAAGCCGTCTTCGTCGGCGGCGGGAACACGTTCCGCCTCCTCAAGCTGCTCCAGGACGAAGGGCTCCTCGGCCCGATTCGGGACCGGGCCGCCATGGGAATGCCGTACGTCGGCTCGAGTGCCGGGACGAACGTCGCCGCCCCGTCGATCCGGACGACGAACGACATGCCGATCGTCCAGACGGCGAACCTCCTCGCCCTCGGTCTCGTGCCCTACCAGATCAACCCGCACTACCTCGACCCCGACCCGGCGTCGACGCACAAGGGCGAGACGCGCGAGGAGCGCCTCCTCCAGTACCTCGAGGAGAGCCCCGTGCCCGTCGTGGGCCTCAGGGAGGCGGCGTACCTCCTGGTTCAGAACGGCTCGACGAAGCTCCTCGGGGAGAAGGGCGCCCGCGTCTTCCGCCGGGGTGCGGCCCCCTTCGAGGCGGCGACGGGCACGGACCCCGAGCCACTCCTCGCCTGACGCTCGCCCCGGCCCGA
>CALMDF010000539.1 GCA_937864895.1 uncultured Holophagales bacterium
TCGGTGCCGGCCCGGGCTTCGCCGACCTCACGACCCGTAGCGGGTCGTGGCGCGTCTTCGCGGCGGAAGGGGTCGGGCGTCCAGACGCCATCGCGGGAATCCGGAGCCCGGCCGACGCGATGAGAGCGATCCTCGAGCTGCGCGGGCGGATTCCCGGCCTCCCCCTGGTGCGGATCGAGCTCGAGCGGGGCGACCCGCGCCGGGGCGGGCTCCGCGTTGGCCTGGCGGACTTCGTCGAGACGGGGGGGCTGGAGGCGGCCCGGGAGCTCGAGGCGCGGGCGCGCAAGGGCCTTGCCCGTTCCGGCGCCGGGGCGTGGGAGCGTTTCTGGCAGCGCGTCGCGTCGGAAGGAGCCGTCGTCGAGGCGCCCCGGCTCCTCGAGGAGCACCGGAGCGTCAGCGTCGAGATGAGGATCACGCCGCCGGGGGCCGTCGAGGTCCAGGCGACTCACGATCGCCAGTCGCGCGGCGACGCGAGCTGGAGCTTCCCGGCCGACCCCGCGTACGCCGGAGCTGTCGCGGCGGCCTCGCTGCGCGTGGGCGAGCGGCTGCGCCGCGCGGGCGTCATCGGCTCCTTCTCCGTGCTCTTCGAGGTCAGCCGCGACCCGGGCGGTGCGTGGCATCCGGAAGGCCTGCAGGTCGAGCTCGGGAAGAGCGAGACGAGCGTGCCCTTCCTCACGCTGGCGTTCCTCACGGACGGCAGGTACCAGGTCGACGGCAGCGTCTTCCGGGCCCGCGGCGGGCAGTCGAAGTGCTACCTCACCTCCCGATCCGTCTCCTCGCCGTCCTACCGCGCCATCACGCCGGACGAGATCTTCGACTTCGTCGTGCGGCACGAGCTCCACTACGACCACGCGACCCAGAGCGGCGTCGTCCTCCACCAGCTGAGCGGCCTGACGGAGCTCGGCACCTTCGGATTGACCGCCGTCGCCGATTCCCACGAGGACGCGCGCGAGCTCCACGACCGCGCCGTGGCGACGCTCGGCTTCGAGGCGGAGCGGGCGGTTGGGAAGCTGCGGCCGCCGGACGTGTGACGGGCCGGGTGACCTCGCTGGCGAAGCGGCGTCAGGAGGGCGCCGGCGCCCCTCGAGGACGAGATGGAACGTTCGGCCGGTGCTGGAGGATGATCCGCCGGACGGCGGGCAGCAGCTCGTACCGTCTCGGGAAGTCGAGTCTGTAGAGACCCGTGGTCCTCACGAAGCTCGACAGGCGGTCGAAGTGCGCGGCGACCGCCGCCGGGCGGTCCACGTCGAGCAGGAACGAGAGCCGCATCAGCTCGACGAGCGCGTCGCAGCCCGCGAGGTCCTCGATCACGATGTCCCGGCTGGTGCCGTCCCCCAGGACGTAGAGCCTGCGGAGCGGACGGCTCACCTTGCAGTAGGCGATGCCGTTCCCCGCCGGAATGCGGGCCTTGCCGTGCGCGGCACCGCCGATGCCGGTGCGTCCCGGCCCGACGAGCGCCTCCTGGCTGTCCGCCCAGAGCCGCACCGAGGGGTGCGTTGGAAGGAGCTCAAAGCCCCCGCTCCGGGGTTCCGCGACGAGACCGTCGTCCGACAGGAGCCGCCCGTCGCTCGTTGCGAAGCTCGTCGCGAGCGTCGACTTACCGCGGCCCGAGGCCCCGGCGAAGGCGATCGCGCCACCCCCCACCGCAACCGCGCTGGCATGAAGTACGAGCTTCTCGTGCCGGCTCAGAACGAGCGGTAGGACCTGGCTCCGCTCGAGGTCACGGACCTCCTCCGCCGTCACCCCCGGGAAAGTGCGACGGGAGAGGACCTGGCCGGTCTCGGAGAGGAGGAACTCGGCGCGGCCCGGAAACTGGAGCCGTGTGCCGGAGCGAGTCCGGACGAATCGTGCCCACGGTTCGCCGTTGGGGCGAATCCATTTTTGGAACGAAGTCGTTGGCGGCTTGTCTGGGGTCAGCACGAAGAACCGGCCCGGGGACTGGTCAGTAAGGCTTCCAGTTGTGCCGGTTCACCGCGTCGTTCATCGACCCCTGGCCGGCGCGGGTCAGCTCTTGGAGGTTCCCGAGGGGCCTGACGGTCGGACGAAGGTACGGCTTCAGCCGCGCAGGCCCATTCTCTCCGATGGCGGTCTCCGCCTGTTCCGGCTCTGGTCTCATGTCAGCCCTGCCCACGATTCATTTTACGTCACGCGCCCGGAGCGCGGCCGCGGCCGCACGGACGACCTCGCTGCAACCCAGGACGGCGGACAGGCTCCAGACCGGGCCCCCCTTGGTCGGGTGCTCCACGTACGTACGGAAGAGCCGCTGCAGTCCGGCCGGATCAACCCACTCGCGAAGCGCCTCCGGGATCGCCCGGTCGAAAGCATCTTCCAGGGCGTCGAGCTGCGGCCGGACGACCGGGGAGAACTCGGCCTTGCTCCGGCGGTCGAGGACGAGCCGGGGCAAGAGACCCTCGAGGGCCGTCACGTGGAGGAGTTTGTTCCGCTCCCCGCTCCTTCTCAGCCGTTCCGGCAAAGCGAAAGCGAGCTGGACGATCGCGCAGGAGAGGTAGGGGCTGCGGCTCTCCAGGCCGAGGCTCGCGTTCAGCCGTTCGTTCACCTCCAGGACGTGGGCGCTGAACGGGTCGTCCAGCATCTCGAGCTGGAGGCGCTGCCCTTCGCGGGCCACGCAGGGCCGGGCGGCTGAGGACTTCCTCTGCCGTCGCTCGAGGAGGAGGGAGTTCATCCGCGCGGAGAGCCACGGGCAGGTCCCGTCGGCCTCCGTCCGTCGTCGGGCGCGCCGTGCGGCCCGTCGGAGGGCCATCCCGAGGCCGGGGGAGAGCACGGGAAGAAGTCCGTGACGAACTGCATTCGAGAGCGCGCGCCTCGGGCCGCCGGTGCGCGCGTCGGTGGCCAGGAGGCGGAGGAACCCCGGCCCATCGCCCGCGTGGAGCGCCTCGGCGTAGGAGGGCCTCTCCCCGCCCAGCCACTGGTCTCCCCCTTCTCCCGTGACGACGACCCGGCAGCCCCGGCGGCGAGCCTCGCGCCTCAGGTCGACGAACATGGCGCCGTTCCGGTAGCCGGGAAAATCCAGGAACTCCGCGGCCCTCTCGCGGTACCACTCCTGCGGC
>CALMDF010000540.1 GCA_937864895.1 uncultured Holophagales bacterium
GGATCACCATCCGCGGCTTCGACCAGTCGACCTACGGGCTCTTCCGCGACAACTCCCGGTGGCAGAGCGGCCAGGTCTCGGGCCAGATCGACCCGTACCTCCTCCAGGAGGTCGACGTCGTCAAGGGCCCGAGCTCGGTCCTCTACGGGCAGAACACTCCCGGCGGCCTCGTGAACCTCGTGACGAAACGCCCGCCCGCCCAGACCTCGAACGAGGTCGTCGTGAACTACGGGTCCAACGACCGCTTCCAGGTCCAGGCCGACCTCGGCGGGCCGCTCGACGCGGAAGGGAAGTGGAAGTACCGGCTCACCGGCCTCTTCCGGGACAGCGGCACGCAGGTCGACTACGTCCCCGACAACCGCTGGTTCATCGCCCCGGCGATCACCTGGTCGCCGTCGGCCGCGACGACGTGGACCGTCCTCGCCGACTTCCAGCGGGACGAGACCGGCTGGAGCCAGTTCCTCCCCTCGCAGGGGACGTTCGTCGACAACCCGAACGGGAAGATCTCCCGGAGCTTCTTCACGGGCGAGCCCGACTACGACTACTTCGACCGGGACCAGTGGTCGGTTGGGAGCCTCTTCGAGCACCGGATCGACGAGACCTGGACCGTCCGCAACACGCTCCGCTACTCGAGCATCGAGTTCGAAGGGAAGACGGCCTTCGGCGCCGGCCTCCAGGAGGACCTCAGGACCCTCAACCGGTTCGGGTTCGGCAACTCGCTCGACCTCACCGTCTTCACGATGGACACGAACGCGTCCGCCCGCTTCAGGACCGGGATCGTCGAGCACTCGATCCTCTTCGGCGTCGACTACTCCGAGTCCGAGTCGACGATCGTCAGCGGCTTCGCCTTCGCGCCGTCGATCGACGTCTACGAGCCCGTCTACGGCGGGAAGGTCCCCGACCTCTTCACGTACTACGACACGCGCCAGCCGACCTCGCTCCTCGGCGTCTACGCCCAGGACCACATGAAGATCGGACCGCGGGTGGTGGGGACGCTGAGCGGACGCTACGACTGGACGGAGATGACGACCGACGACAGGATCTCCGGGACGAAGACCGACCAGGACCCGAGCCAGTTCAGCGGACGGGTCGGCTTCACGTACCTCTTCGACTTCGGGCTCGCGCCGTACGCGAGCTACTCGACCTCGTTCCTCCCGACGGCCGGCGTGAACTTCTACGGCCAGCCCTACGACCCGACGGACGGCAAGCAGATCGAGGCCGGCTTCAAGTTCCAGCCGAAGGGCTCGAACAGCTTCCTCACCGGCTCGCTGTTCGAGATCACCCAGACGAACGTGAACGTCCCCGACCCAGAGAACCCGCTCAACACCCTCCAGCAGGGGGAGATCCGCTCGCGCGGCTTCGAGGTCGAGGGCGTCGGGAACCTCTCGAACGGCCTCAGCTTCCACGCCTCGTACTCCTGGCTCGACCAGGAAGTCACCGAGACGACGGACCCGAACCTCCTCGGCAAGCGCCCGCCCCTGGCGCCGGAGCAGCTCTTCGGGGCCGCGGCCGAGTACAACGTCTCCTCCGGCCCGCTCGCCGGCCTCGGCGTCGGTGCGGGCGTGCGCTTCGTCGGCACCCGGGCCGGCGACGCCGCCAACACGATCGAGATCCCCGACTACACCCTCTTCGACGCCTTCGCCCGCTACGTCTGGAAGCAGACGGAGTTCCAGCTCAGCGCGACGAACGCCTTCGACAAGACCTACGTCGCCGTCTGCACCTCGGCGTCGTACTGCAACTACGGCAACGCGATGAAGCTCATCGGGACGGTCCGCTACCGCTGGCAGGGCTGGTAGCCGGAAGCCGGGGCGGGGCGCCGCTCCGGATGCGATAGTCACGTAGGGCCGGCCCGTGTCCGCGATCCGCGCGCCGGGCCGGCCGCCCCGCTTCCGGGGCGGAACCGGAGGACCTCGAATGGCGCTCGGGACGGGCAGCGGGACGAAGAGCCGCCTCGGCGAGGACCTCGACCCCGAGATCCGCGCCTTCGTGAAGGCCATGGGCGCGGCCTGGGCCGGGCACCCCGGCCTCGACACCGCGACGCCGGCCGAAGCCCGGCGCATCGCCGAGATCGTCCGCGCGCCCTGGGCGCGCGGCGGGCCGGCGATGGCCGAGGTCAGCGAGCACCACGTCCCGGCCGGGACGGGCCCCGTGCGCGTCCGCTGCTACGACCCCGGCGGGGAAGGACCGAAACCCGGCCTCGTCTACCTCCACGGCGGGGGCTGGACGATCTTCAGCCTCGACACCCACGACCGGCTCATGCGCGAGCTCGCCGCCCGCGCGGGCGTCACCGTCGTCGGCGTCGACTACGCGATGTCGCCCGAGGCGAAGTACCCCGTCGCGCTGGACCAGGTCTGCGCGGTCCTGAGGCACCTCGCGGCGCATGGGGCCGAGCTCGGCATCGACCCCTCGCGCCTCGCCGTCGGCGGCGACTCGGCCGGCGGGAACCTCTCCGTCGCCGCCTGCCTGAAGCTCCGCGACTCCGGGAGCGAGGCGCTCCCGGCCGCCATGGCGCTCCTCTACGGCGTCTTCGACCGCCGCTCGTCCCCGGAGGCGGTCGAGCGGTTCGGCGGCGCCGGCTACATGCTCGGCGCCGGCGCGATGGAGCAATTCTGGAGCAACTACCTCGCCGGCGCGGACGAGGCCGAGGACCCTCTCGTGTGCCCGGTCCGCGCTCACCTCGAGGGACTCCCTCCCGCGCTCCTCGTGATCCCCGCCTGCGACCTGCTCGCCGAGCAGAGCGTCCGCATGGCCGAGCGCCTCGAGGAGGCGGGCGTCGCGGTTCGCCGCGAGATCTACGAGGGGGCGTCGCACTCCTTCCTCGAGGCGGTGTCGGTCTCCTCGCTGGCCGGCCGCGCCCTCGGCGACACGGCCCGTTGGCTCCGCACCGTCCTCTTCGCACGACCCGGGCCGCCTCCGGCGGCCGAAGGAGAGCCATGAACAGGTTCCCGATGCTCGCGCTCGCCGCCGCCACCCTCTTCCCGGGCACCGCCTCGGCCCAGGCGCCGGCGGCTCCGCTTGCGACCGAGCCCGTCGGCCGCAAGCTCGTCGAGATCTACCGGGTCGCCCCGGGCCAGCACGAGGCGTTCCTGCGCGTGATCGCGAAGCTCGACGAGGCCAACCGCCGGGCCGGTCTCCCGCCGCGCCAGCTCTACGTCCATTCCGACGGGGCGAGCTGGGACTTCCTCCTCATCCAGGACGCCGAGTACCCGGAGGGCAAGGGCGAGGCGGTCGGCAGGGCGTACAGGGACATGGGCATCCCGACCGGGCCGCGCTTCTTCACCGAGTTCCGCTCGCTCCTCCTCGAGCACACCGACACGTTCGCGAAGGGCCCGACGACGGCGGGGGCCTTCCTCGCCGACCTCGACGCGACGCCGCGCGCGACGTTCTTCGGCGTATCGTCGCCGACGCCCCCCACGCCGGCGGCCGGCGATCCGAAGAAGTGAGACCGGGGACCTCGAGGGCCGGCGGGCTGCGGGGGCGGCCCGGGAGAAGGGGGAACCGAATGACTCGATCACGCCTCGCCACCGCCGCGCTCGCCGTCCTCTCCGTCCTCGCCGCGTGCGGTCCCCTCGCCGCGACCGAGGCCCGCGCGGCCCGGCCCCCGGCCCCGCTCCCGCCGCTCCCGTTCGACCGGATCCTCCGCCACGCGGAGCTTTCCGCCCTTCTCCGCGGCTGGGCCGCCGCGCGGCCCGGACTCCTCGAGCTCGAGAGCCTCGGCGCGACCCCGCAGGGCCGCGAGATGTGGTTCCTCACGATCACGAGCCGCGCCACGGGCCCGGCGTCCGAGAAGCCGGCTCTCCTCGTCGACGGCAGCACGCACGCGGCCGAGGGGACGGGGGGCGTCGCGGCGCTCCACTTCGCGTGGCGCCTCCTCCGGGACTACGGGTCCGACGAGCGGGTCACCCGGCTCCTCGACACGCGCGCCGTGTACGTCCTGCCCCGCCTGAGCCCCGACGGCGTCGAGCAGGTCCTGACCGAGGGGCGCTTCATCCGCTCCGTCGGACGCCCGTACACCGACCGGCCCGAGGCGGGCCTCTACACGCGCGACGTTGACGGGGACGGGAAGACCGTCTTCATGCGGCTCCGCGACCCGAACGGGCCGTGGAAAGAGCACCCGCAAGAGCCGCGCCTCCTCGTCGCGCGGGAGCCCGACGAGACCGGCGGCGACTTCTGGCGCGTCCTCCCCGAGGGGACGATCGAGGGATACGACGGCGCGACGATCGCCGACCCGCCGGCGCTCGAGGCCCTCGACCTGGGCGCGAACTTCCCGGGCGACCGCGAAGCCGGGGCGCGCGGCCGGCAGGCGGGGCCCTTCCCCGCGTCGGAACCCGAGGTCGCGGCCTACGTCGCGGCGATCCAGCGCCGCCCCAACATCGTGGCCCACGTCACCTGCCACACGTTCGGCGGGCTCGTCCTGACGCCGCCCGTCAACCGGAGCGAGCGCCTGCCCCCGGCCGACCGGCGGACCTACGCGGAGCTCTCCGGGCGGGCCGCGAAGCTGACCGGCTACGACGCCATGTCGTACCTCGCGCTCAGGGGCGACAACGCCGACGACGACATCCCGAGCGCGTTCGGCTGGCTCTGGGTCCAGAAGGGGATCTACTCGTACATCACGGAGTTCTGGAACCCCCTGCGCGCGGCGGGCATTTCCCTCGCCGGGACGACGGCCTCGACCTGGCTCTGGGGTTTCCATCCGGTCGAGGACGAGCTGAAGCTCCTCCGCTGGAACGACACCGCGCTCGGCGGCCGGGGCTTCGTCCCCTGGCACGCCTTCGACCATCCCCAGCTCGGGACGGTCGAGATCGGCGGCTGGGACAAGATCGGCGCCTACTACAACGCCCCCTTCGGCCTTCTCGAGAAGGAGGTCGCGCCGCACTCCGAGTGGCTCCTCTTCCACGGCCTGTCACTCCCGCGGCTCGAGGTCCGATCCATCTCGGCCCAGCCTGCCGGCAAGGACCTCTGGAAGGTCCGTCTCGTCGTCGAGAACACCGGCTGGCTCCCGACGAACGGTTCGCAACAGGCCCTCGACCGCGGGGCGGTCGGCGAGGTCGTCGCCGAGCTCTCCCTGCCGCCCGCCGCGCGCCTGGCCGCCGGCGGGGCCTCGAGGGCGCTCGGCCAGCTCGCCGGCCGCAACGAACAGCGTTCGACGGCGACCTGGTGGAGCTACCGGCCCGGGACGCCGGACCGGGCGCTCGCCGAGTGGATCGTCACCGCGCCCGAGGGGACGAAGCTCTCCGTCACGGCCCGCCACGACCGGGCGGGGACCGCCCGCGCCGACCTCGTCCTGAGGCGCCCTCGATAGCGGGGCGGCCTCCTCAGTCGATGACGACCTTCACGTGGGCGTCGTCGCTCGTCACCTCGACCACGTCTCCGCGGGCGGCGTCCTTCATCTCCTTGAAGAGGGCCTCGATGTCGAGGTCCTCGTCGCTCGAGACGGCGGCCTCCATGAAGCGGGCGGGGAAGCGGATGGAGACGATCTCGCGCGGCGTCCCGCCTTCCTCGGCGACCCCTTCCCTCACGGTCAGGAAGACCTGGCCCTTCTCCTTCCGGAACACGAGCTCGTTCTCCTCGACCCGCTTGACGACCTCCGTCCCCTCGGGCTTCTCCGAGAGCTCCTTCCAGACCTCCCGGACGATCTCGACCTCGACCGGGTCGTCGAAGTGGAGGTCGGCCTCGCGCTCCAGCTTCCCGGCGGAGACGGCGTGGAGGCCGCTCCGGAAGAGGAACCAGGGGAGGGTGATGGAGACCTTTTCGGTGTGCCCGGAGCGGCTCGTGTCCTCGATGACCATCCGGAGGAACCTCGGGCGGCGCCCGTGGCCGGTCCCTTCGGGCGGGGGGACCACGAGGGCGTAACCGAGAAGGAACAGCGCGAACCAGAAGAAGGCGTTTCCGGTGGACCTGAGCTCCCTCATGTTGGTCTCCCCGCCCTGAGAAACGGAGGCGGCCGGAAAAGGTTCCGGCGGCCCCCCGTCAGGAGGCGGCCGCTCCCGGGCCGAACGCCTTCCGGGCTACGGCGCGGAGGACCGTCCGGGCGGCCGGCGAGGTCCAGTCCTGGGCGCCCACCTGGTGGAGCAGGACCTCCCCGGCGGGCGACAGGAACCAGGTCTCGGGGAACTTCTCGGTGCCGAAGGCCGAGGCGGCGCTCTTCTTCGCGTCGAGGGCGACGGGCAGGTCCGGCCCGCCCCGCTTCGCGAGGAAGCCGTCGACCGTCTGCCAGTCCTCGTCCACCGAGACGGCGACGAGCTCGATCCGCGGGTCGGCCTTCGCCTCCGTCCACCAGGCGACGAGGCCCGGGAGCTCCTCCTCGCACGGGGCGCACCAGGTCGCCCAGAAGTGGACGACGAGGAGTTTCCCGGAAGGGGCCGAGAGGTCGCGCGTGGCGCCGTCCCTGAGCGTGACCGGGCTCGGGCCCGGCCGGTCGGCGGAGGCCGCGGCGGGGAGCTCGGTCACCTTGCCGGGGCCCTTGGTGAGCGCTCCGCGGTAGAGGGTGCCGAGGGCGATGGTGGCGATCGCCGCGAGGGCGAGGAGGGCGATCCGGTACTTCGAGAAGGTCATGCGGGGAAGGCTCCTGTCGCGCGGGATGGTACAGGCGGACGGCCCGAGGGCGTCGAGGCCCGGCAAACGGGGCGGACGGCGCAGCCGTCGCAGAGCGATCGCCGGGGGTCGCGCACGCACTCGGCGAGGATGCCGAGGCGGGAGAGGGCCCAGTCGAACCTCACGGGGTCCAGCGGCTCGATCTTCGAGAGCCAGCCGGTGGCCTCGCGGGAGGCCCTCAGGTCCGCGGCCGGGCGCGCCGTGAGGCCGAGGTAGCGCGAGATCCGGTGGACGTGGGTGTCCATCGGGAGGAGGAGGCGGGAAGCGGCGAGCCCGGGCCCCCGCCAGAGGCCGAGGTCGACGTCGCCCGATCTCACGGTCCAGCGGAGGAAGAGGTGGGCGCGCTTGCAGGCGCTCCCGTCGCCGGGGGTGGGGAGGAGGAAGCGGAGGCCGCGCGGAAAGCGGCGCGCCGGGACCGCCGTCCTCTCCCGGAGCACCGAAAAGAAACGGTCGAGGGCCGGGACGAAGTCGGGCCCCCCCTCGTCCCCGGAGGCAAAGAGGGCGCCGAGGGAGCCTTCGGCCCGCAGGGTCTCCCCGACGGACCTGAGGAACGGACGGAGGGATCCGGCATCGACCCACCTGTGGACGAAGCCCTCGAGGCCACGGACGTCCCCTGCGGCCTCCCTGAGGGTCGCGGCGGGTTGAGGCCCGAGCGCCGCGAAGAGACGCTCCAGGGAGGCGTTGATCGACGCGACCCTCCCGAAGGCGAGGGAAGAGGCGAGGAAAGCGGCTGCCTCGCGGTCTTCCGGGCGCCCGTACCGGTGCGGGAAGAGGAGCGGGTCCGAGTCGAGGCGCTGCCCGCGCCAGATCTCTTCGAGAGCGCGGAGCCGGATCGCGAGCTCCGGAACGTCCGGGGGACGGAGCCGCCGTCTCATCGCGCGGAGAGCATAACCGGGCGGGGGTCTCTTTCAGACCCGGCCGCCCGCTTTGTTGGTAGCATCCGGCGCGTGGGCGAGAAGGGCCCGGACGGCCGCGCGGCGAGCGCCGCCTCCGGGTCGAGAACCAGCAAAGCGATCCTCGTGGGGGTCTTCGGCAAGCTGCACGGGCGTGCCGAGGCCGAGGACCACCTGGACGAGCTCGAGCGCCTCGTCGACACGGCGGGGGGCGTCGTCGTCGCCCGGGCCCTCCAGGAGAGGGACTCGCCCGACTCGGCGACCTACGTCGGCAAGGGCAAGCTGAAGGAGATCGCCGAGCTGGTCGAGGCCATGGAGGCGGGCTGGGTCGTCTTCGACGACGAGCTCTCCCCCTCCCAGACGCGCAACCTCGAGAAGGAGCTGACGGCCCAGGTCCTGGACCGGCCGAACGTCATCCTCTCGATCTTCGCCTCGCGCGCGAGGAGCCGCGAGGCGATGACGCAGGTCGAGCTCGCGCGCCTGCAGTACCTCCTCCCCCGCCTCACCGGAGCGACGACCGGGATGGCCCAGCAGCGGGGCGGCGGCGCCTTCCGCGCGGGAGGCGGCGAGAAGAAGCTCGAGCTCGACAAGCGGAAGATCCGCCGGCGGATCTCGACCCTGAAAGAGGACCTCGAGAAGATCGAGACGAGCCGGAGCGTCCGCCGCCGGCACCTGCGCAACGTCGCGACCGTCTCCCTCGTCGGCTACACGAACGCCGGCAAGACGACCCTCTTCAACCGCCTCACGTCCTCGAAGGAGTTCGCCGAGGACCGCCTCTTCGCGACGCTCGACGCGCGCCACGCGCGCCTCCACGGTGTCGGCGGCCGGGCCATCGTCCTCTCCGACACGGTCGGCTTCCTGCGGAAGCTCCCGCACGCGCTCGTCGCCTCGTTCCGCTCGACGCTCAAGGAAGTCGAGGAGGCCGACCTCCTCGTCCACGTCGTCGACGCCTCTTCGCCCGAGGCCGAGGCGCAGCGCCGCGTCGCCGAGGAGGTCCTCGCCGAGCTGGGTGTCCCCGGCGAGCGCATCCTCGTCGCCTACAACAAGACCGATCGCCCCGGGGCCGTCGCGCCCGCCGGGGAGCTCGCGATCTCCGCCGTGACCGGCGACGGCCTCGCGGACCTGCGCCAGTCCATCGTGGCCCGCCTCCTCTCGCTCGGCGTGACGGTCCCGATCCTCGGAGCCCCGCCGCCGGCATGAACCGAGCCGGCCCCGCCCTCCCGCCGCGCTTCGAGGCGCGCGCGGCCCTTTCGGAGGGGGCGTCGCCGCGCGTCGTCGCCGCCTTCGACCGGGAGACGGGGCGGCAGGTCGTCCTGAAGCTCGCCGGCGCGCCGGGAAGCGAGGAGATGCTGGCCCTCCGCAAGGAGTTCCGCCTCGTCGCCTCGCTCGACCACCCCTCCATCGTCAAGGCGCGGGATTTCGGCGTCACCCCGGAGGGCCTCGCCTGGTTCTCCACCGACGAGGTGGACGGGCCCGACCTCGCGACGTTCGCCCGCTCGCACGCCCTCCTCGAGAACCTCTCGGCCCTCGCGGACGTCGCCCACGCCCTCGACTACGTCCACTCGCGCGGCCTCGTCCACGGGGACGTGAAGCCGACGAACGTTCGGGTCCTCGGCGAGCGCGCCTTCCTCCTCGACTTCGGCCTCGCCTTCGCGCGCGGCGAGGAGGTGGCCGGCATCCGGGGCACGCCCGCCTACCTCGCCCCGGAGGTCCTCCGCGGCGGGAAGCCCGACCGGCGGGCCGACCTCTACGCCCTGGGCGTCACGTTCTACGAGGCGCTCACCGGGGTCCTCCCCACCGCGGGGCGCGACCTCGGCGGCGTCCTGCGCTTCCACCTCGAGGAGGACGTCCCGGTCGCCTCGCGCGTGACGCCCGGCATCCCGAGCCGCCTCGACCGGATCCTCGCGCAGCTCATGGAGCGCGACCCCGCGGCGCGAACGCCCTCGGCGCGGGCCCTCCTCGACGACCTCGGGCGCGACTTCGGCCTCGTCAGGGGCTCCACCTGGGACGCGCGTCCCGAGCTCCTCACGCCCCCCTTCTGCGGGCGCGTCGAGCTCCTCGGCCGTTTCGCCCAGGCGCTCCGGCACGCCTCGGAGGGCTCGGGGAAGGCGATCGTCGTCCTCGGCCCCGAGGGGGCGGGCAAGTCGCGCCTCCTCGCCGAGTGGCGGGCCATCGCGCAGTCGGAGGGCGCCCTCGTCGTCGAGGGGCGGGCCGTCGCGGAGGACCGGACCCCCTACCGCCCCGTCCTCGACGTCCTCTCGGCCCTCACGCGCCGGGGCGGCTCCGCCGGGGCCCCGGCCCGCGCGGCCCTCGCCCGCGTCGCGCGCCTCGCCGCCACCGGGGCCGAGGCGCCGCCCATCTCGCGCCTCACCGAGGAGTCGAGCCGCCTCGCCCTCTTCGACGAGGTCCTCGCCGCCCTCGAGGCGACGCGCGCCGCGGAGGTGGGGGAGCGGCCCCTCGTCGTCCTCGTCGACGATCTCCACCTCGCCGACCGGGCGACCGCCGCCCTCACGTCCTTTCTCTTCAAGGCCGCCGAGTCGCGCCGCATCGTCTTGGCGGCGGCGGCCGAGCCGGTGCCCCCGGCGGAGCCGGGGACCGAGCCGAACGAGGCGCTCGCCCCGCTCGAGGACCTCTCGCTTCCACCCTGGAGCCTCGCCCCCCTGTCGGAGGGAGAGGTCGCCGCGGCGGCGGCCGGGGCGCTCGGGAGGAGGGACCTCCCGGAGGAGCTGACGCGCCTCGTCCACCACGAGAGCCAGGGGTGGCCCGGGCCCCTCGTCTCCTTCCTCGAGCAGCTCGTCGAGATGCGCGTCCTCTCGCTCCGGGACGGGCAGCTCGTCGTCGACGCCGATCTCCACCGGCGCCTCTCGCGTCCCGGGGCCGCCGCGGAGTGGGCCGACGCCCGCCTCTCGTCCCTCCCTCCCGGCCGGCGCGAGCTCCTCGCGGCCCTCTCCGTCGTCCCCGCCGACCTCACCTTCGAGCTGGCCCTGCGGCTCTCCGAGGTGGTCTTCGGCGAGCGGTCGGGCGGGGTGGTGAGGGAGGCCGACGCCCTCGCCGACGCCCTCGGGGCGCTCTCCTCCGCGGGGCTCCTCGCCCGGCGCGAGCTCTCGGGCGAGGCCGTCTGGGAGTTCGTCCTCTCCCGCACGCGCGAGCACCTCGCGGCGTCCCTCCCCGACGACAGGCGCCGTGCCCTCCACGACGCGGCCGCCGCGTACTTCGAGGAGCGGCTCGCCGGCCGCTCCGACCTCCTCGCCGCCGCCGCCCTCCACGCCCTCCGCGGGAGCGACGCCGGGCGAGCCGTCCGCCTCGGCCTCGGGTCCGCCGAGCAGGCCGAGCGCCTCTTCGCCTACGACCAGGCGGCGCAGTCGTACAGCGGCGTCCTCGAGTTCCTCGACATCGCCGGGCGCGCGCGGGAGAAGGCGGCGGTCCGCGAGCGGCTCGGAGACGTCCACTTCCGTGCCGGAAACTGGCGGCGGGCCCTCGCGGCCTACCACTTCCTCCTGAAGGAGCTCGGGGCGCGCCCCGACGCCGACGCCCCCGCGGTCCGCCGGCACGCGGCGCTCCTCACGTTCAAGATCGGGATGATCCGTCTCCGGCGCGGCGACGTGGAGGCGGCCCGCGCCCTCTTCGACCGCGCGGAAGGGGAGCTCGGGACGGTCGGAACGACCGAGGAGCGGGCCCGTCTCCTCGACGCCTCCGCGCGCGCGCGCCTCGAGCGCGGCGACCCGGACGGCGCCGAGGCCAAGGCCGAGGCCGCGCTGGCCCTCGCGGGCCCCGAGCTCCCCGACGACCTGCGCTCCCTCCTCCTCGGCACGCTCGGCTCCATCGCCTTCCTGCGCGGCGAGCAGGCGGCGGCCGAGGAGCGCCTGACGGCCGCCGTCGAGGCCGCCCGGCGGACCGAGAGGGGCGACCTCGTCCGCCGGGCCCTCTCGGCCCTCGCCGCGGTCTTCGCGAGGACGGGGCGCTGGGAGGAGAGCGAGGCGATGGAGCGCGAGTGCCTCGACGAGGCCGAGCGCTCCCGCGACCTGTGGGGCATCACGGCGTCCCTGGCGAACCTCTCGGTCCTCCAGTTCGGGCGCGGCGACTACGCGGCGGCCCGAAGCGGCCTCGAGCGGGCGCTCGAGATCCACCGCCGCCTCGGCTCGCCCCTCGGGCAGGCCCAGTCGGCCGTCGGGCTCGGCGCCTGCGACGAGGTCCTCGGGCGCTGGGACGAGGCGGAGGCGAGCTACCGCCACGCCTTCGACCTCCTCGGTGGCGACGGGTCCGGGCGCCCCGCCATCGACGCCCGCCGCGCCCTCGGGAACCTCCTCCGGAAGAGGGGCGACCTCGACCGCGCGGAACGTTCGCTCTTCGAGGTCCTCGACGCGGCGCGGGGAGCCGGCGAGGCGCCGCTCGTCGCGTCGGTCCTCCTCCCCCTCGCCCTCCTCGAGCGCGACCGGGAGAGGCTCGACGAGTCGCGCCGGCACCTCGACCAGGTCCTCGAGATCCTCGCGGAGGGAGGGGCGGACGACGGCCTCGGCCGCGCCCTCGTCGATTCCGCCGAGCTCGCCTTCCGGACGGGC
>CALMDF010000541.1 GCA_937864895.1 uncultured Holophagales bacterium
GTCGTGATGAGGGGGGCGGACGCGACGGTAGGGTCGAAGTCGAACCGCTCGGCGAGGAGCGGGACGAGAGCCGCGATCGCGTTCGCCCAGACGCAGACGGCCAGGATCGTGAGGCCGACCGTGAGCGCGAGGCTCGGGCCGACGCCCCAGAGCGTGACGCGTCCGATGGCGACGAGGCAGAGGATGCCGCCCAGGATGAGCCCGGAGCTCATCTCCCGGAGCGAGACGCGCAGGGCGTCCTTCACCTTCACCTGCTTCAGCGCGAGGGCGCGGATGATCGTCGAGACCGTCTGGCTCCCCGCGTTGCCGCCGGTTCCGATGATGAGCGGGATGAAGAACGAGAGGGCGACGACCTTCGACAGCTCGCCCTCGAAGTGCTTCAGGACCGAGCCCGTGAGGGTGCCGGCGATGAAGAGGAGGAGGAGCCAGCCGAGGCGGCTCTTGACGACGCGCCAGAGCGGCGCGCCGAAGTACTCGAACTCGTGCCGCTCGTCCGGGTCGCTCGGCGCGGCGACGGCGCCCATCGCGAGGGCCGACTCCGTCTCGCGGGCGACGAGGACGTCGACGACGTCGTCGACCGTCACGACGCCGAGGGCCTTCCCCTCCTCGCTCACGACCGGCATCGCGTTGAAGCCGTACTTGGCGACGAGGCGCGCGACTTCCTCCTGGGGCGTCGTGGGGGAGACGGAGATGACGTCGTGCGTCATCAGCTCCCACACCCGGTGCCCGGGCTCGGCGGGCAGGAGCTTGCGGAGGGACATGACGCCGACGAGGCGTCCCCTCTCGTCGACGGCGTAGAGGTCGGCGACGGTCGCGACCTCGGGGTCGATCTTCCTGAGGTGCGCCATCGTCTCGGCGACGGTCCAGTCCGGGCCTACCTTCACGAAGCGGTCGGTCATGAGACGGCCGGCCGTTCCTGGCTCCCACGCCAGGAGGCCGCGGGCCGCGGCGGCGTCCTTCGCGGACATCCGGCTCAGGACGGGGAGGCGGCGCCCCTCGGGAAGGAACGAGAGGAGGCGGGCTGAGTCGTCCGGCTCGAGCGAATCGAGCGCCTGGGCGATCTTCGCGGGGGGGAGGCGCGTGAGGGCCATCCGGAGGACGCCGCCGCCGAGGTAGGAGAGGACCCCCCCGAGTTGCTCCTCGTGCAGCTGCTCGAGGACGGGAATCCGGTCCTCCCTCGGGATCGCGGCGAGGAGGTCGGCTACGTCGGCCGGGTGGAATTCCAGCAACCCCTCGCGGAGGGCCGCGGGGTCGTCACGGACGATCTCGAGGACGTCGGGGCCGAGAAGCTCACCGATCCGCACGCCCGGCGAGTTTAGTCCGGTATCGTGAGCCCGCGGTGTCCCGCGAACGAGAGGAGACCCGGTGATTCGAATCCTCGTCCCGTTTCTCGCAGCCGTCCTCGGCGGCGGCGTCTCTCCCGCCGTCGCGCAGCCCGTTCCCGGCCCCCTTGCCGGTCTCGAAGCGGATCTCGCCGCCCTCGCGCCGGAGGCTGGTGGCACCCTCGGCGTGAAGGTCCTCCACCTCGAGTCGGGGCGACGGGCGGGGCTCAGCTCGTCGGACCGCTTTCCCATGGCGAGCGTCTACAAGCTCCCCATCGCCGTCGTCGTCCTTGCCAGGGTCGACGCCGGGGAGCTGCGTCTCGACCAGGAAGTCGAGGTGCGGCCGGGCGAGCTGCGGCGGACGGGCTCGAGCGTCGACGCCTGGACGCCGGGGGGCCGCGTCCTTCTCGCCCGGCTCGTCGAGACGATGATGACCCGGAGCGACAACACCGCGTGCGACGTCCTCCTCCGGGTCCTCGGAGGGGCGCGCGCCGTCGACGCCTGGCTCGACGCGCACGGCTACCCGGGGATCGACGTGAGCTGGAGCGAGCTGAAGATGGCGGCGGCCGCCGCGGGCGTCGCGAACCAGGTGGAGGACGGCGAGTGCGGCCACGCCTGTCTGGACGCGCTCGTAGCCCGGGTGCCGAAGGAGAAGCGCGCCGCGGCGGCCCTCTCCTTCGCGCGCGACCCGCGCAACACGGCCTCGCCGGACGACCTCGCGCGCTTCGTGGCGGACCTGCGCAGGGGAAGGCTCCTCTCGCCCGGGTCGACGGAGTCTCTCCTCGCGATGATGCGGGTCAACCGGACGGGTGACCGCCGCATCCGCGCGCTCCTGCCGAAGGGGACGCTCGTGGGGGACAAGACGGGGACGATGGGTGGCAGCGCGAACGACGTCGGTTTCGTCGAGCTGCCGGACGGGAAGGGGACCCTCGTCGTCGTCGTCCTCGTCAAGGACTCGACGCGGGACGCCGCCGCGAAGGACCGGGCGATCGCAAGGGCCGCAAAGGCGGCGTTCGACGCCTTCGCCCGCTGAGCCACGGCCTCAGCCCGGGGCGCCGCCGCACCGGGGGCACGGGGCGAGTGACAGCGGCCTCTCGAGGCGGCAGCGCGCGAGGAGCTCCTCGTCGGCGAGGACCTCGCGCGTCGGCCCGTCGGCGGCGACCCGGCCCCGGTCGAGGACGATCGTCCTCGTGCAGACGTCGAGGACGAGGTCGAGGTCGTGCGTCGCCACGATTCGGGTGTGGCGGAAGGCGGAAAGGAGCCCGATGAGCTCGCGCCTCGACCTCGGGTCGAGGCCGCTCGACGGTTCGTCGAGGACGAGGACGTCGGGGCTCATCGCGAGGACCGTGGCGATGGCGACCCTTCGCTTCTCGCCTCCGGAGAGACGCCAGGGGGCGCGGGGGGCGAGGGGGCCAGCGTCGACCGCGTCGAGGGCGGAAGCCACGCGGGCCTCGACGTCCTCGGACGGGAGCCCGAGGTTCAGCGGGCCGAAGGCGACGTCGTCGCGAACGGTGGGGAGGAAGAGCTGGTCGTCGGGGTCCTGGAAGACCGTCCCGACGGCGCGGCGGACCGTTTCGAGGGTCGTCTTCGTCACCGGGACGTCGCCCACGCGGACTCGCCCCTCGCGCGGCACGAGCGCCCCGCAGAGGTGGAGGAGGAGCGTCGACTTTCCCGCCCCGTTCGCGCCGACGACGCCGACGGATTCCCCGTGCGTGATCCGGAAGGAGACCCCGTCGAGGGCGACGGTGCCGTCGGGCCAGACGTGGCGGAGGCCCTCGGCCTCGACGAGGTGGTGGCTCACGCCCCGCCCGCGAGGAGGCGGCCGAGCGCCTCCGGGACGCTGAAGAGGCGGAAGAGGACGAGGGCGGCGGACCAGGCGCCGAGGAAGGCCACGGCGCCCGCGCCGAACCGGTGGGGCCGGAGCGCGGGGAAGCTGCCGGCGAACGCGCGGGCCCTGAGCGCGCGGTCGATCCGTTCGGCCCGGTCCTGGCTCCTGAGAAGGAGCGTGCCGAGGAACGGACCCGCGAGGGAGAGCTCGCGCCCGCGCCGCCCGAAGGTCTTCATCGACCGCGCCTGGTCCATTCGCACCGCCTCCTCGCCGAGGACGAAGAGATACCGCCAGAGGACGAGGAGCTGCGTGACGAGGATGGCCGGCGCGCCGAGCCTCTCCATGCCCCAGGCGAGCGCCGGGAGGCCCCAGACGGCGGCGAGGAGGAGCGCCGAGGTCGCCGTCAGGAGGAAGCGGAGGAGGACCGACCCGGCGATGGCGCGTCCCGCGGCCCCGGGCTCGACGAAGAGGGCGGGGAGGGCCGCGAGGAGTACGAACGGGAGCGGCACGAGGAGCGCGCGGAGGAAGGCCCGGGCCGGAACGGCCGCGAGGCTCGCGAGAGCCACGGGCCACGCGAGGAACGGGAGGAGCGCGGCGACCTCGCCCCGAGGGAAGGAGGCGACGAGGACGGAGAAGAGGATCGTTACGAGGAGCGGCGCCCGCGGGTCGAGCCGGGCCAGCGGGACGTCGCGCGAGGAGAGGGCGTCGAGGTCGCGGAGCGCGGCGAGGCTCCCGCCGGGGCCTCTCATCGCCGTGGGCCGAGCCTGCGGAGGAGAAGGCCGGCGCCGGCGACGAAGCCGAGCGTGGCGGCGGCTCCGAGAAGTCCCGCGGCGGAGGTCCCGGCCCGGGACGGCGCCGCTTCCCGGGGGGCGTACCCGGGGAACGCGGCGAGCTTCTCCTGCGCGCGGCGGAGGAGCCCGTGAAGCCGCTCCTCGGCGGCCGGCTCGGCGCCGGCGACGCGGGCGACGGACCACTCGAGGCCGTCCGGCCTCTCCGATGCGAGCCACGAGAGGACGCCGCCCGTGAGGACGGCGGCCGCGAGGAGGCCGGCAAGGATCGAGCCCCCCGAGCGGGCGGTCGGGGGAACGAAGGCCGGCAGGACCTCGGGCCGGCGGTCCCGGAGGACGCGCCAGACGGCGAGCGTCACGAGCCCCTCGACGATCCCGATCGCGAGGTGGATCGGGAGCATCGCGCCGAGGAACGGGCCCGGCGGGAGCGCCGCGATTCCGGAGGTGGCCGTTTCGGCGACGACGGCGAGCGCCCCGAGCTGGAGCGCGACGACGGCGCCGAGGACGAGGCCGAGGGCCTCGCGGCCGCGGGCGAGGAGCGGGCGCGCGACGAGCGGGGCGGCGACGAAGGCCGGGAGGACGCCGAGGTTCCACACGTTCGCGCCGAGGGCGAGGAGACCGCCGTCGGCGAAGAGAAGCGCCTGGATGACGAGGATGGAGGTCATGACGACGACGGCGGCCTGGGGCCCGAGGAGGAGGGCGAGGAGGAGACCGCCGCCGAGGTGCCCGCTCGAGCCGGTGCCCGGGATCGCGAAGTTCACCATCTGAGCCGCGAAGACGAAGGCGCCGGTCATTCCCATGAGCGGCGCGAGGCCTTCCTCCATTCCTCCCGAGAGCCGCCGGGACGAGCGCGCCACGACGGCGGCGGAGGCCGCCCAGAGCGTGCCGCCCACGGCGGGGGAGAGGAGGGCGTCGGCCATGTGCATCGCGAAGTCCGTCCGACCCTCGATTATCCGACGGAAGGGCCCGCGCGGTGGCCATGAAGCCGTTCCCCGTGGGGTCAGGTCTTGATTTTCTATTGTAGAATCGCCTCATGGCACGACCTCTTCGCCTCGAGCACTCCGGAGCCCTCTGGCACGTCACCGCGCGCGGGAACGAGCGGGGCGACGTGTTCCGCGACGACGCCGACCGGCGGGAGTTCCTCTCCGTCCTCGGGCGGACCGTGACGATCTACGGGTGGAGGCTCCACGCGTACGTCCTCATGGGGAACCACTACCACCTCCTCCTCGAGACGCCGGAGCCGACTCTCTCGCGCGGGATGCGCGACCTGAACGGCGTCACGACGCAGCGTTTCAACCGGAGGCACGGCCGCACCGGGCACCTCTTCGAGGGGCGCTTCAAGGCGATCCTCGTCGAGAGGGAGGCCCACCTCCTCGAGGTCGCGCGCTACATCGTCCTCAACCCGGTGAGGGCCGGGGTCGCCCGGTCGGCGGCGGCCTGGCCCTGGTCGAACTACAAGGCGACGGCGGGTCTCGCCCAGCGTCCGGAGTGGCTCGATACGGAGTGGACCCTCGAGCAGTTCGGGAGAAGGCCTGCCGAAGCGCGTCGCCGCTACTCCGCCTTCGTCGCGGAAGGGAAGGGCGCCGGCTACGACCCCTGGAGCCAGCTTCGCGGCCAGGTCTTCCTCGGCTCGGAAGGGTTCGTGCGCGAGGTGAGCCGAAAGGCGAACCGCCTGGCACCGCCGAAAGAGGTCCCGCGCTCCCAGCGCGAGCCGGTGACCCGGGCGCCGGAGGAGGTCGCCGGGGCGTTCGCCGCGGCTCGCAAGGTCTCGCTCGAGGAGATGACGGCGGCCCCGCGGAGGCGCCTCGTCGACCGGGCTCTGCTCGCCTGGGCCCTGCGGCTCCGGGCCCGCGCGCCCCTCGCCGCGATCGGAGAGATCCTGGGCGTCGGCATCGCGCAGGCCTCGGTCCTCGTGAGACGCGGCGAAGGGCTCTCGGCCCTGGATCCGAAGCTCGGGACGCTCGTCGAGAGGCTCTGATGGTCTCGAAGGGGGACTCTCCCGCCCCTCCGGGTGTCCCGGATTCCGGCCAGGGCCTCGTCCTCACGCGGGGAGACATCACGCGGGAGGCGGTAGACGCGATCGTGAACGCCGCGAACTCCTCGCTCCTCGGGGGAGACGGAGTCGACGGCGCGATCCACCTCGCGGCGGGGTCCGGGCTCGTTCAGGAATGCGCGGGCCTCGGTGGCTGCCCGGCGGGGGAGGCCCGAATGACGAAGGGGTACCGGCTCCCGGCGCGCCACGTCATCCACACCGTCGGGCCCGTCTGGCAGGGAGGCTCGGCCGGCGAGGACGAGACGCTCGCGAGCTGCTACCGCGAATCCCTGCGCCTCGCCGAGGAGGCCGGCCTGTCGAGCATCGCCTTCCCGTCGATTTCGACGGGCATCTACGGTTTCCCGATCGAGCGGGCCTGCCGCATCGCGATCCGCGAGATCCGGGCGTTCCTGGCGACGGCGAGGTGCGTGAAGACCGTGAAGGCCGTCGCCTTCAGCGACCGCGACTACGAGACCTACCGGAAGGCCGCGGCCGAGGGGCCTCTATAATGGAAAAACAAGACCTGACCCCATTCCTCGTCGCGGGAGCGAGCGGGCTCGTGGGGAGGGCACTCGTGGGGCGGATGCTGGCGGACGAGGGCGGGCCCGGGGTCGTGGCGGTCGTGAGGCGGCCCCTCGGGATCGGCGACGCGCGGCTGACCGAGGTCGTGACCGACTTCGGGCAGGTCGCGAGTGCGCGCGTCCCTCCCGTCGGGACGGCGTTCTGCGCCCTCGGTACGACGATGGCAAAGGCCCGTTCGGAAGCCGCCTTTCGCGCGGTCGACCTCGACGCCGTGGCCGCCTTCGCCGGGCTCGCACGCCGGGCCGGGGCGAAGAGGTTTCTCCTCGTGAGCGCCCTCGGGGCCGACCCGCGCTCGAGGGTCTTCTACAACCGGGTGAAGGGTGAGGCCGAGGAGGCGGTGAAGGGCGCCGGCTTCGAGGGGTTGGCCGTGCTCCGCCCTTCGCTGCTCCTGGGGGATCGGCAGGAGAGCCGGCCTGCCGAGACGGTGGCCGTGGTCGCGTCGAGCCTCTTCTCGTGGGCCATGGCGGGCCCTCTGGCGAGGTGGAAGCCCGTCCCCGCCGAGTCCGTCGCCGCCGCGATGCTCGCCGTGGCGGGGGGTGTCCTCGAGGGCGTCCGGATCGTGGAAAACGACGAGATCCACCGTCTCGCCGCCTGATGGCGGGCGCGCCGTATAATAGAAAATCAAGACCTGACCCTATCCGAAAGCCGGGATGCCGCTAGACTCGGCGGGAGCCCCCGAACGAACCAGAGGGAGAAACGCATGTCGAGCGACATCCCCGGCACCCCTCCGGCGCCGCCCACGCCTCCCCTGCCCCCTCCTCCTCCGCCGTACGGCGGCCCGCCCGGGGCCGGCCTGCCGTGGGAGCGGAGGGCCGAGCTGGGCTTCCTGAACGCCTTCCTCGAGACGATCAAGCTCTTCGTCACGAATCCGTCCGAGGCGTGGAGGCTGACGAAAGAGAAGGGCGACTACGCCGAGCCTCTCATCTTCGCGATCCTCGTCTCGTGGATCGGGATCGCGGTCTCGAGCGTCTGGAGCGGCCTCTTCGGCCAGGCGTGGACGGCGTTCCTCCCTCCCGACATCAAGGAGAAGCTGGGCGGGGCCTTCGCCACGAACACGGGCGCGCTCCTCATCCAGGTCGGCATCGCCCCGATCCTCGTCCTCGTCGGTCTCTTCGTCGGAGCGGCGATCTACCACGTCAGCTTCATGATCGTCGGGGCCACGAAGGACTCGACCTCGGGCTTCGAGGGAACGTTCCGCGTCGTCTCCTATGCCTCGGTGTCGAACCTCGCGAACATCATTCCGTTCGTCGGCGGCCTGGCCGCCGTCGTCTGCAACCTCATCCTCATGGTGCTCGGAGCCGTCCGGATGCACCGGACGACTCAGGGCAAGGCCATCGCGGGCGTCCTGATCCCGCTCGTCCTCTGCTGCGTCTGCATCGTCGCCGTCGTCGCGCTCGTCATCGGTGGCCTGGCAGCGGCCTTCGCGGGCCGCTGAAGCTCCGAGAGTCGCGGTGAATGGGGCTGGAAAGGTGTCCGGGCGGCCTCCCGCCGTCCAGCTGGGGCTTCTCTGGGGGGCGGCCGCCATCTCGGCGGGCGCCCTCGCCCTCGTGGCGCCGGGCCTGCTCCGACGGGTCGCGCACGTCCTTCCGCCCTGCCCGCTGAACGCGCTCGCGGGGATTCCCTGCCCGGCGTGCGGGAGCGGACGGGCCACGCTCGCGCTCGCGCGGCTCGACCTCCCGGGGGCCTTCGCGTGGAACCCCCTCTTCACGGTCGCCGCGCTCGCGTTCGTCCTCGGCGGAGTCGCGGCGCTCGTCCTGTCGCTCACGGGGCGAGGCGTGAACGAGCCCCGGACGCTCCCCGGTCCGGCGCGCGCGGCCCTGGTCCTGGCCGTCGCCGCGAACTGGGTCTGGCTCTTCGTCGACGGGCGCTGAGAAGCTCGACCCGTCAGTTGACGAGAGGCGGGTCCCCGTCCTTCTTCCGGTCTTCGTCTGCCTCCGTGCCGGGGTCGTCGCCGTCCTCCGGGAGACCGGCCTCGAGCGTTCCGGCCCTCAGGGCGGCCCGCTCCTCCTCGGCCCAGGCCGCGAGGCGCGCCGCCCGCCTTCCCCTCGCCACCCGGACCGCCCAGGCCGCCAGGAGGACGATGGCGAACCAGACGACCGCGGTCGAGGTGAGGAGGGGGAGCCAGCGCTCGAGGCTCCTCCGGGATCTCCAGAAATTCGCCGACTCGTCGCGGAACTCGACCCCCGTGGCGCTCCGGAAGGCTTCCTCGAAGGGCATCCCGGCAGCCATCCAGCGGAGGACCCGCCGCGGGAAAGCGGGCCCGTGCCGGGCGACGAGGTCCCCGAAGAACGCCGAAGAGAGGGCGTACGCGCGGTTGGCGTCGCTGCGCCCCCCGTGGAAGAGACGGTCGACCTGGGCGAAGCGGAGGCGCTCGCCCGTCAGGACGGCGAGGGCCTCGCGGGCGTCGTCCTCGAGGACGCGCTCGCGTCCCGCGGCCATGGCCAGGCCCTCGTCGAACCAGCGGGGAACGGCGCGTCCCCCTGCCGCCCGGAAGGTCAGGACGTGGGCGACCTCGTGCCGGACGACGTCGGGGAGGCCGTCGTCCGGCCAGGTCGGCGTCCGGGTCGGGATGAGGACGACCGTCCCCGCCGGCGGGTCGGCGTACGCGACCGCCCAGGAGGGAGCGCGGCGGGCGAGGGCGCTTCCCTCGGGCGCGAGGAGGACGCGGACGTCCCCGGGGTCCCAGAGGCCCGTCAGCTCCATCGCCGGGAGGAAGGCCGTGGGGTCGAGGCGCTCCACCTCGCGGGCGTAGGCGGCGAGAGCAGGCGGCGCCTCGACGACGAGCCGCGGCGGGGCCGAAACGGCGACGGCGGCCCCGAGGAGGGCCGCCGTCCCGACCAGGAGCCGTGCGAGCCGTCTTTCCGTCAGCGCTTCCACTTCTTCAGGATGTCGATGACGTTGTCTCCGATCCGGAGCAGGTTCTCCTTCGAGGAGCCGCCGATGTGGGGCGTCATGATGACGTTCGGGGCCTTGAGGAGCGGGCAGGACGGGTCCGGCGGGTCACTGTAGAAGACGTCCGTCGCGTAGGCCCGGACCTTTCCGCTCTCGAGCGCCTCGGCGAGGTCCTCCTCGACGACGACCTTCCCGCGCGCCGTGTTGACGATGATGACGCCGTCCTTCATCTTCGCGAAGGCGTGGCGGTCGAGCATCCCCTTCGTCTCGGGCGTGAGCGGGAGGTGGATCGAGATGTAGTCGGAGAGGGCGAAGAGCTCGTCGTCGTCCTCCACCATGTCGGCGAGGGCGTGGTTCGAGATGTAGTGGTCGTGGGCGACGACCCTCATCCCGAAGGCGATGGCGCGGCGGGCGACCTCGGTGCCGATGAGGCCAGCGCCGAGAAGCCCGAGAGTCTTTCCGCAGAGCTCGGTCCGCTTCAGCTCCTTCTTCAGGAACTTCCCTTCCTTGATGCCGTTGTGCCCCTCGATGATCCGGTTCGGGACGGTGAGCATCAGGGCCATCGTCAGCTCGGCGACGGCGACGGACGAGGCGCGCGGGGTGTTCTTGACCTCGATGCCCCTGCCACGGGCCGCTTCGACGTCGATGTTGTCGAGGCCGACGCCCCCGCGGATGATCAGCTTCAGGTTCGGGGCGCCCGCGAGGTATTCCTTCGTGACCTTCGTCTTCGACCTGACGAGCAGGACCTCGGCTTCGGCGATCTTCGCCGGGTCCTGCGTGACCTCTCCGAACGGCGCGAGGCGGCCGGGGAGAGAGTCGTCGAAGGCGTCGGCGATGAGGATCTTCATCTCTTCCTCCTGACGGATTCGGGCGCCGGGGCGCCCCTTGGCATTCTAGGCCGTAAGGGGCGGCGGGGGCCGGCGGCGGCCGGGCCCCCTCCGGGGCGCACCGGCGCTACCATCTCTTCCGATGAGTCCTGAGACGACGTTTCCCCAGACCCACCTCGCCGAGGCGCGGGCGCGCGTCGCCGCGGCCCGCCGGGTCGTCGTCAAGGTCGGGACGAACGTCGTGATGAGAGACGACGGCGCCCCCGCCCTCGGGCGTCTCTACGGCCTGATCGAGGCGGTGGCCGGGGAGCGGCGGAAGGGGCGCGAGATGGTCGTCGTCTCCTCCGGCGCGGTCGGACTCGGGGCGCAGCGGCTGGGCCTCGCGGGAAGGCCGAAGACTCTCGCCCTCAAGCAGGCCTGCGCCGCCATCGGGCAGGGCCGGCTCATGTCGATCTGGTCCGAAGCCTTCGAGAAGCTGGGCGTGACCGCGGCGCAGGTCCTCCTGACGGAGGACGATTTCGCGAGCCGTTCCCGGTACCTCGCGCTGAAGGCGACCCTCGAGGAGCTCCTCTCGCTCGGCGTGGTCCCGGTCCTGAACGAGAACGACACCGTCGGGACGGCGGAGCTCGAAGCGGCGGCGGGCCACGTCTTCGGCGACAACGACAAGCTCTCGGCCCTCGTGGCGAGCAAGGTGGGGGCGGACCTTCTCGTCATCCTGTCGGACGTCGACGGCCTCCACACGGCGAACCCGGCGCGCAGCCGCGCGGCGGCCCGGATCCCCGTCGTCGCCGAGGTGACGGCCGCGATCCGCGCCCTGGCCGAGGGGGCCGGGTCCCGCGGGCGGGGCGGGATGGCGACGAAGCTCGAGGCCGCCGCGATCGCCACGGCCTCCGGCGCCCTCGCGGTCGTCGCGAGCGGCCGCCGGCCCGGGGCCCTCGAGGAGGTCCTCGCGGGGGGCGACGTCGGGACGCTCTTCCTCCCGAAGCGCACGCTGACCGGGAAACGCCGCTGGATCGCCTGGGCGGCGCTCCCCGCCGGCGCGATCCACGTCAACGACGGCGCCCGCGCGGCGCTCGTCGCCGGGAAGGCCTCGCTCCTGCCGGCCGGCGTGACCCGTCTCGAGGGGGAGTTCGAGAAGGGCGACGTCGTGAGGATCCTCGGGAGCGACGGGGCGGAGTTCGCGCGCGGGCAGGTGAACTACGCCCGCGCCGACGCCGCGAGGCTCGTCGGCCACCGGTCGGGAGAGGGGCGAGCCGGGGTCCCGCGCGGCTACGACGCCCTCGTGACCCGGAACAACGTCGTCCTTCTCGAGCCGGCCGCCCGCGGATGACCCGGCGCCCGGCGCTCGTCGCGGCTCTCGGCCTCGCCCTGGTGGCGGCGCTCTGGGCGCTCAGGGTCGCCGTCCTCGCCGGGTATCCGGCCGTCGTCTCTCCCGACTGCGGAATCCGCCTCGCCATGGTCCAGTCGTACATGTCGGGCGGGAGCCTCGTGCGGGTCGACCGGCCCTCGCAGCTCCACCCTCTTCGCTTCGGCCTCGCGGAGCTCCCCTCGGGGACCTGGTACTTCTATCCGCCGCTCTTTCCTCTCCTCTCCGCCTTTCCCTACCGGGTCGCGGGCCTCCCGGGTCTCCTCGTCCTCCCGTTCGTCGCGGGGCTCCTCGCCTGCGGCCTGACGGCGGCGGCCGGCCGCCGGCTGGGCCTGGGGTCCTGGCCCGCGCTCGGACCGATCACCGGTCTCGCCACGGC
>CALMDF010000542.1 GCA_937864895.1 uncultured Holophagales bacterium
TTGATGAAGAGGAACGCCGTCAGGACGACGTAGGCCAGGGGCGAGAAGAAGTACGAGAGGAACTCGCGTTTCAGGATGGCGAGAAGGGCCTTCACGACCGGGCCTCCCCTCGCGGCTCGTGCTCCTCGACGGCGGCCGGAAGATCCTCGCCCTTGGCGTCCTCCTCGGCGTCCCGGGTCGCGAGGAGCCGGACGAAGACGTCCTCGAGCGTCGCCTGCCGGGGGTAGAGCTCGAGGAGCGTCCACCCGCGCGCGACGCATTCGCGGAACACGCCCTCGCGCAGGTCGGCTCCCCGCTCGGCCTCGAGGAGGACCCGCGTCTCGCCACCCGCTCCGATGCGCGCCGCCCGGACGACGCCCGGGAGCTGACGGAGGATGCCGTCCGCGTCGGGGATCTCTCCCTTCAGCGCCACCGCCATCCCGGGCGCCTGGGTCAGCTGCTGGCGGAGCGTCTCCGGGGTCCCGGTCGCGACGATTTTCCCGCGGTCGATGATGACGACCCGGTCGCAGACGAGCTCGACCTCGGGAAGGATGTGGGTCGAGAGGAGGATCGTGTGGTCCTTCCTGAGGTCGCGGATCAGCTCGCGGACCTTGACGATCTGGCGGGGGTCGAGACCCACCGTCGGCTCGTCGAGGACGAGGACCTGCGGCCGGTGGACGAGGGCGGCGGCGAGGCCGACCCGCTGCCGGTACCCCTTCGAGAGGTTGCCGATCGGCTTCTGGGCGACGTCGTCGACGAAGCAGGTGGCGAGGGCGTCCTCGACGCGCGCCTTCGTGTCGCGCCGCGGGACGCCGCACAGCTCGGCCCGGAACTTCACGTACTCCCGGACCCTCATCTCCGGGTACAGGGACAGCGTCTCCGGGAGGTAGCCGATGCGGGCCCTGGCCTCCCGCGGCTTCTCGGCGGCGTCGATCCCGTCGACGGTCACCTTTCCCGAGCCCGGCTCGAGGAACCCGGTGATCATCCGCATCGTGGTCGTCTTGCCGGCGCCGTTCGGGCCCAGGAAGCCCAGGATCTCGCCGCTCTCGACCTTGAAAGAGACGTCGTCCACGGCCACCGTTCCGTAAAACGACTTGCGGAGCGCTTCAACCTCAAGCATCGTCGTGCAGTCCCTCCGCGGACGGGCGGAGCACCGCGCGGTGAAGCGCCGCGCTCTGCCGCGAAAGCCCGCGAAATATAGCAGAGGAAAGCGCATTGCCCGTCCGCTCCAGCGCCCGGTCCCAGGCCCTCCTGGGCGTCGTCGCGTGCGTCGTCGTCTGGGGGGTGAACTACCCCGCGACCAAGATCGCGTACCGGGAGCTCTCCCCGCTCGCCTACACCGGCTGGAGGTTCCTGATCGCGGCCGCCCTCATCCTCGCCTGGGCGGCGAGGAACGGCGCCCCGATCCTCCCTCCCCCCGGCCTCAGGATGCCCGGCGTCCTCCTCGCGATGAGCGGCATCGGGATCTACCAGCCGATCTTCGCGACCGGCGTCGACCTCACGAGCGGCTTCGCGGCCGCCCTCCTCAACTCGACGTCTCCCCTCCTGGCGCTCCTCGTCGTCGCCGCGCTCGGGTTCGAGCGGATCCCACGCGTCGCCGTGGCCGGGACGGCCGTGGCCTGGTGCGGGGTGGTCGCCTTCCTCTTCTCCGCCCACGGCTCGGCCGACCTGGGCGGCGCGACGGGGAACCTCCTCTGCCTGGCCTCCGCGACCTGCTGGGCGGTCTACAGCGTCACTTCCTCGAGGCTCTCCACCCGGATCCCGCACGCGACCGCGCTCGCGACAACCTTCGCCCTCGGCACTCCCCTTCTCCTGGCCTACTGCGCCCCCGCCATGCTCCGGCAGGAGTACCGCGACGTCTCGGTCCTGACCTGGGTGATCCTCGTCCTCTCGGCGGTCTTCCCTCTCTACGTGTCCTTCCGCCTCTGGGCGCACGCCCTCGCCGTCCTCGGCGTCGCCGCGACGACGCGGGTCGGCGTCCTCGTCCCGGTCGTCGCGGGGATCTCCTCGGCCATCTGGACGGGAGAGGTCTTCTCCGGCGCCAAGCTGTTCTCGGCCGCCGTCGTCCTCGCGGGCCTCGCCCTGGCGCGGCTGGAGCGGCCCCGGACCGGGGCCCCCGACCCCGGACGCTAGCGCCGGCGGCGGGATGGCCGGGGCCCGGGCTTCGGCGTCGGGGTGGGGCGGACCGCCACGGGCCCGCGCCCCGCGGAAAGGGGCCACGGCCCCGCGATCTCGGGCCACGGGCCGACGACCGGGGGGTCGGCGGCTCCCTCCTGCGTGAACGAGGCGACGGCCGAAGGCGACGTCACCGGAGAGGCGACGGGGCGCCCGGCGCCGGTTTCGGCCTCGTTCGGCCCGCCGAAGAACGCCAGGAGGCCTTCCGCCAGCGCCTCGGCGGAGCTCTGCCGGAACGCCCGGGTCAGGGTCAGCGCGCGATCCCCCTCGTTAGAGAGGTTCGCGACCTCGAACAGGACCCTGTTCGGGATCTTGTTGTATCGCAGGACGGCCGGGACCCACTCGCGACCGGAGCGGATGACGTGCGTCCTCACCGGACGGAACTGGTGGACAGGGAGATTCCGGCGCCGGAAGGCTCCGATCAGCTTCTCGGCGAGCGCCGTGGAGGCCCCCTCGGCGAGGACGCGCTCCTTCTTCGTGAAGGAGACGACCGGCTCGTCGCGCACCTCGCGGAAGCTCCGGTAGAACGGCGTCGCGCGCCCGTAGCTCGACCGCAGGAACCGCTCCCCGGGGACGTAGGCCATCGCCCCGCGCACCGACGGGTGGAGCGAATCCGCGTGAAGGGAGAGGAAGACCGTCCTCTCGGGCGGTATCGGCTTTCCGCCGGGCCCGGCCCTCCTGAGGACCGCGTTGGCGAGGTACCAGCGCAGGTTCACCCCGGCGACGGGATCGGTCAGCCTGTAAGGGGGGTCCGTCAGGAGGACGCGGGTCTTCCGGTCCGGGAGGCGGTCGCGATCGGGGACCTCCCAGCCGACCACGGGCTCCCGGGTCGTCATCACGACCTCGGCCCGAGTGGTCTCGAGGAGGACCTTACGGAGGCGCGAGGCGATGTCGTAGACGTAGGTCGATTCCCAGACCCCGTGGTGGAGAGTCCCCGTGTCGCGCCCGCCGTGGCCCGCGTCGATGACGACGCGGACCCCCGCGAGGCCCCGCGCCTTCGCGGGAGTCGCGAAGAGCGCCGCTTCTGCCCGCTCCCTCTCGAGCGCGGCCGTCTTCGGGTCGTCCGGCGGCAGGTACTCCTCGGACAGGTACTCGAAGGGGATCCTGACCGGGAAGCCGACCGGGATCGCGTGGACGTCGTCGATGCCGGAGCGAAGGGCGATCCGCAGGGCGAGCTGGATCACGTCTTCGGCGTGGAGGCGCCCGGTGAACCGCACGACGACCGCCGTGTAGAGGGCCTCCTTCCGCTTCAGGCGGTAGATGGCGTAGCGGCCCTTCTCGTCGGCCCCGTACTCGAGGCGGGGCGGCTCCTCGTCGGGAATCGGCTCGGCGTCGCGAAAGGGCGGCAGCAGGTACTCGACCGGCACTTTCACGAGGGTCCCGCGCGTCACCAGGTCGCCGGCCAGCCCGTTCAGCTCGGCGATCCGTCCCGCAAGCCGGGGATCGCCCGTGAACCACGCGGCGACCGAGGCGAGAGGCTCGGTGCCGACGGCGACGTGGAGCCACCCGATCGTGGCCCTCACGTCGGAAGGGAAAAGGGCGCGGACCGCGGCGAGCTGCGTTTCCCCGGAAAGACCGGCGTAAGGAAGGAGGATCGTTCGCGTCCGGGACGGGGGTGCCGGAAGGGCCAGGAGCTTCTGCGCCGCCGCCTCGTCCCGCGAGACGCGGCGGGCGAAGTCGACGAGCGCCTCGCCTTCGAGCGGCCTCGCCTCGACGACGATCTCCCCCTGGTCGAGGACCGCCGAGAAATCCTCGGAGACGTCGACCCTGCGCGGCAGCTCCCGGGCGGCGGCCAGGCCCGGAAGAGACGCCAGGAGGAGGGACGCGAGTACGCGGACGAGCCTCGTCAACGAATCGCGCCCGGCGGGCGGCCCCCCGGCTCCGTTCCGCGCTCGACGACGCGCGCCAGCGCGAGGAGGAGCGGCTCGGAACCCGCCGGTCCGGCGAGCTGCATTCCCACGGGCAGGCCTTCGCCCGTGAATCCGCCGGGAACGGAGAGCGCCGGAAGGCCGGCGAGGCTCGCCGGCACCGTGAAGACGTCCGCGAGGTACATGGAAAGAGGGTCCGCGCCCTTCTCGCCGATCGGGAAGGCCGGTCCCGGCGCCGTCGGGCAGAGGATCGCGTCGCAGGCGCGGAAGGCCTCGGCGAAGTCGAGGGCGAGGAGGGCCCGGACGCGCTGGGCCCGGCCGTACCAGGCCTCGCGGTAGCCGGACGAGAGGGCGAACGTCCCGAGGAGGATCCTCCTCCTCACCTCGGGACCGAACCCACCGGAGCGCGTCGCCCGGTAGAGCGCGGCGAGGCCCTCCCCTTCCCGGCGGGCGCCGTACCTCACGCCGTCGTAACGGGAGAGGTTCGAGGAAGCCTCGGCCGTCGCGAGGACGTAGTAGGTGGCCACGGCGAGCGCGACGCGCGGCACCGAGACCCGGACGATCGTCGCGCCCGCCTTCTCGAGGAGACGGGCCGTGGCCTCGAAGACCGCGGCGACGCCGGCGTCGAGCCCTCCCTCGGGCGACTCCGCCTCGACGAGGAGGCCGACCTTCCTCCCGGCCGCCCCCTCCTCCAGTCGAGCCAGGCAATCGGGGGAAGCCGAGCGAAGCGAGGTCGAGTCGAGCGGGTCGAAGCCAGACACAGCGGCCAGGGCGAGGGCGGCGTCGCGCACGTTCCGGGCCAGCGGCCCCGCCTGGTCGAGCGAGGAGGCGTAGGCGAGGAGGCCGTATCGCGACACCCGCCCGTACGTCGGCTTGAGGCCGACGAGGGAGCAGAAGGAAGCGGGCTGCCTCACGGAGCCGCCCGTGTCGGTCCCGAGCGCGAGGGGAACGGCGAGGGCCGCCACGGCCGCCGCCGAGCCCCCCGAGGAGCCGCCCGGCACCCGCGAGGGGTCCCACGGGTTGCGGACCACACCGAAGGCCGAGTTCTCGTTCGAGGAGCCCATCCCGAACTCGTCGCAGTTCGTCTTTCCGACGACGACGCACCCGGCCGCCTCGAGCCGGGCGACACACGAGGCGTCGTCGGCCGCGACGAAGCCCTCGAGGATCCGCGAGCCGGCGGTCGTCGGCAGTCCGCGAACGTTGACGTTGTCCTTCACGGCGAGCGGGACGCCCGCGAGGGGCATCGTCTCGCCCGCGGCGACCCGGCGGTCGACCTCTTCCGCCGCCGCCAGCGCGTGGGCCGAGGCGACATGGAGAAAGGCCCCGTGGAGGGCCCGGCTCTTCTCGACGCGCGCGAGCGAGGCCTCGGCGACCTCCCGCGCGGAGACGCGGCGCGAGGAGACCGCGGCCGCCAGCTCGTGCGCCGGTCCGTCGAGGAGGTCGCGGGGTCCCTCCGTCACGGCTTCCTCGACACGACTCGCGGCACGACGAAGTGACCGTGCGAGAGCTCGGGAGCGTTCGGCCGTTCCTGGCGCCGAACGCTCCCGAGCTCTCGCACGACGAAGTGACCGTGCGAGAGCTCGGGAGCGTTCGGCGCCAGGAACGGCCGC